>JBNKGK010000049.1:0-14180 GCA_050289785.1 Kordiimonas sp. | reverse complement strand
TTCAGCCCGGAAGGTTACACAGAAGAAGAAAAAACCCTGATCCGCCAACTTCGCCCTCATCTGGAGGTTGCCATACAGACCCTCACACAATATTGGCGGGGGGCCTATACAGTAACGGCCCTTGAAGAAGCCACCAGCCACCTGGGCAATATCATCTTTGTTCTTGATGGCAACGGCAAACTTATTCCCACCCACAATACTGCTGGCAAATTGAGCGAACTGAAACACTGCCTGATGACATACAATAACCACATCCGTTTTTTGAATACGGATCAACAAAAGCAATTTGAAGCTGCCGTACAAAATGCCATCAGATGGCGTAGAGCCCCGAGAGGTGAAAAGCCAGTGGAAGCAATACGCTTTGAGCTGTCAGAAGGGGAGTGGATAGGCCTGCTTATTCAGCCTATAACACCACCTACTTTTTCTATCCCGCATTCTGCGGCAGTGGCCCCACATGTGATTGTGTATGTAAATAGCCCCACCCGCCCACGACCGAAGCCGGAACAACAGCTTATCGCTCGGCTATTTGACCTCTCGACCCAAGAGGCACGACTGACCGCTTTGCTCGCACATGGCAGCACCATTGATGAAGCCGCAAAACAGATGAACATCACGCTGACAACGGCCAGAACTTATCTGCAGCATATCTATGAAAAAGTGGGTGTGCGCAGGCAACAAGACCTACTACAACAGGTTTTGAAAAGCGTCGCTTTGCTAGTGTAAGAAAGAGGCCTACTCTCATCGGCGCAGGCCATTTTTCTATGTTAGCGAACTGATACCCACCATAGCTTCCAAATGCGAGGGGCTTTGAATGATATCTTTCAGAACACCCATAAATTTAGCACCCGTTGCCCCATCTATGGTGCGATGATCGAGCGAAAGCGCAGCCCGCATAATAACCGGCGTTTTAATGTCACCGTCCACAACCCTCACCTGAGGTCGGGCGCTCGCAACCGCCAGAATAGCGCATTGTGGCGGATTAATAATGGCATCAAAGCTATCCACATCAAACATGCCAAGGTTCGAGATGCTGAAACTTCCACCCATGATCTCATCCATCTTCAGCTTGCCAGCCGCCGCACGGGCAGCAAGGTCTTTCACGGTGGAAGATATCTCATGAAGGCTTTTCCTGTTCGCACCCCAGACAACAGGGGTAGCAAGCCCTCCACCCACGGCAATCACAACCGATATATCCGCCTGGTGATATTGGTGGATATGGCCATCAACATACTGGATATTCACCTCTGGGCATTCCATCAAGGCCTGGGCACAAGCCTTGATGATGAAGTCATTTACCGAGACCTTTGCGTCCGAATGCTCTGCATTCAGCTTTTGCCGGGCTGCCAACAAGGCATCCATTTCAATATCAACCGCCACGCGGTAATGAGGGATGGTCTGTTTCGCCTCCTGCATCCGGGCAGCAATCACCTTACGCAGGGGTGTCATGCGTAAGGTTTCATAATTTCGGGGTGGCGTGTTCATCTGCTTTATCTCCTAAGCCATCAAGTCACGCACGGCAGAGGCCACCTTATCCTTATCCGGGATAAGCTGCTTTTCCAGCGAGATGGCATAAGGCAGATGCACATCGGGTGTTGTAACCCGCCTAACCGGTTTCTTGAGGCTTTCAAAGGCTTCTTCGGTTATAACCGCCGCAATTTCAGAGGCAGCACTTCCGGTGCGATGCGCATTATCCACCACCACAAGGCGACCGGTTTTCTCAACAGATTTTATAATGGTCTCCGTATCCAGCGGCACAAGGGTGCGCGGGTCTATCACCTCGGTTGAAATCCCATCTTTTTCCAGCATCTTCGCTGCCGCCAGCGCCGTATGCACGGCCCCACCAATACCAATAACGGTAACATCCGTGCCTTCCCGCCTGACGGCGGCAGAGCCAATAGGCACCAGGTAATCTGGGTCTGTCGACACCATGTCTTTCTTGGCCCACAGGCTTGCATCCTCAAAAACCAGAACAGGGTCATCATCACGGATGGCAGCTTTCAGTAATCCCTTTACATCAGCCGGCGTGGAGGGAACCAGAATTTTCAGGCCCGGCACATTCATAAAGGCGGTGTAGGGCCTGTCGGCATGCTGGGCGGCCACTCCCATGCGATAATACATGCAAGCCCGCACAACGAGGGGAATTTTCAACTGCCCCCCAGTCATATACCGCAGTTTGCTGGCTTGGTTGATAAGCTGGTCTGATGCCAGATAAATAAAACTAGCCATAGTGATATCAATCACGGGCCTGAGGCCTGTAATAGCAGCCCCCACACCCATGCCTGCCGTGGCATTTTCGGAAATAGGTGTGCTCTTGATCCGTCTTTCACTGAAAGACTGCAGCATCGAGCCACCGCCATAAGCAGCTATATCCTGCCCCATCAGCATGACACGCTCGTCCCTGTGCATTTCCTCGGTTAGGGCCTGCATAATCGCATCCAGATAGGTTAATTTAGTTTCTGTACCAGTCATGGATCAAACCCTCCCTGCACTACTATTTTTTATCGGCATGCTGTACATATATTGCTGCACGTCTTCCATTGTTGGATCTGGGCTGTTACGGGCAAACTCAATCGCGCGTTCCACTTCCTCCCTCACGGCCGTTTCGATTGCGGTCAGGGCGCTTGTCTCAATGCCCTCGGCTAACAGCTTTTCGCGATATAATTTGATGGGATCACGCTCTTGCTGATAATAAGCAACCTCTTCATCCGATCGGTATTTTATCGGCATGGTAAAACCAAGGGCATGATCTTCAAACCTGTAGGTTTTAGCCTCAATCAACGTGGGGCCATCGCCCCGGCGGGCTCGATCGACCGCTTTTTTTGCAACGGCGTAAACGGCTTCCACATCCTGCCCGTCAACCGTAACTCCGGGCATCCCAAAACCGTCCGCCCGTTTGGCTATATCCGGTTGCCCATGGGATGCCTCTGCCGATGTTGAAATGGCATACATGTTATTTTCACAGAAATAGATAACCGGCAATTTCCACAACGCTGCCATATTCAGGGACTCCGAAAAAGCCCCTTCGTTCACTGCGCCATCACCAAAAAAGCAGAGGCTAACATGATCCGTGCCCAGGGTCTGCGCTGTCATGGCCGCCCCTGTAGCGATGGGAATACCCCCACCAACAATGGACGATTCACCAATACTGCCAACGCTGGCATCTGCAAAATGCATGGAACCACCAAGTCCCTTACAAACACCCGTCACCTTGCCGTAAAGCTCTGCCATCAGCGGGGCGAGCGCCGCTCCCTTGCCGATAGGGTGACCATGCGACCTGTGAGTTCCTGCCATGTAGTCTACCTTGCGGACTGCCATACAAGCCCCCACTGTGGCGGCTTCCTGCCCGGCACTGGAATGCCCACCACCTACCTCACCAGCTTTCACGCAGGCCTTTGCTGCCTCTTCAAACTGCCGGATGCGCTGCATACGCCGCCAGGCTTCCAGCTTCCATTCTCTATTCACTGTCATGATATTTTGCCTCCTTAGCTTTGTTCCAGAAGGGCAATTGGGGTTTGCACCTCCGCTTCCTCCCCTTCTGGCACCAGTATTTTCACCAGCACACCATCAAAAGGAGCCTCTACTTCTTCCACAGCCTTGGCTGTTTCAATTTCCACAATCAGTTCACCTTCCGTGAAGCTTTCGCCTTCGGCTTTGTGCCACTCGGCGAGTGTTCCTTCGGTGATTCCCATGCCTGATTTGGGCATTAACAATTCAGTTGGCATTGCTTTTCTCCATACTCATTGCTGAAATCTCATGATACAGATCGAACCAGAAGTGCCTTGGCATGGCTGGGTCCCTGTTCGCCAAAATCCAGACCAAGAGCCTCGCAGTCTTCTTTAAGTTCCTGAATTTCCTGTTCTGGTGTCACACGGGGAGGCACGGCTCTCTCAAGAGGTGCAATCCAGGTGCTAAGTGTGTGCCCGCCATCAACCACCATATCCTGCCCCGTGATATAATCCGAAGCGCTGGACGCCAGAAAGAGGACAGGCCCGGTCATGTCATAGGGGCGCTGCACATAGCCCATGGGCGTAATCTCCCTGATCCGGGCCAGTGTCTCTGGTGTCGCCACATGGGAAAACATAGGTGTGAGAATATGGCTGGGGCTAACGCTATTCACATTGATATTATAACGGCCCCACTGAGCCGCCTGTGTACGTGTCATATGAACAACGGCAGCCTTTGACGCATCATAAGCGGAATTACTACCGGGGATGCTAATTCTGGCCGCCATTGAAGCAATATTGATAATCTTGCCTTCTGTTGGCTGCTGGCGGATCATTTGCTGCGCTTCTGCCTGCGCACAAAGCCAGGTGCCGGTGAGATTGAGCCCCATAACGGCATCCCAATCTTCCTGGTCAAGGCTCTCATCCGGCCCCATGCGCGCCGTGCCTGCGTTGTTAATGGCAATGTCCAGCCGACCAAACTGGTTAACAACACTGCCCACCATAGCCTGAATGTCAGCTTTGTCTGAGACATCGCAGCGGATAAAAACAGCATCCCGCCCCATGGCCCGGATGGTAGCCGCCGTTTGTTCCCCTACTTTTTCGTTGATATCAATAATCGCCACATCGGCACCGGCTTCCGCCAGAGCAAGGGCACAAGCCTTGCCAATCCCCACAGCGCCCCCCGTAACCAGCGCCTTCTTACCCTCGAGGTTAAATTGAGAAAGATATGTCATATTACTAATCCTTTTCTGCTTATGCCGGGATTTGCGCAGAAAGGGCGCCGTCCACAACAAATTCTGTGCCGGTGATGTACGAAGCTTCATCTGACGCTAAAAACAGAGCAACAGAAGCCACTTCATCTGGGTTTGCGATACGCCCCAAAGGAATGGTTGAGCGGCTCTGATCATCAGACCATGGTTTGATCTTGTTAAATTCCTTACCAAGCTTATCCAGCATCGGCGTACTGATAGCCCCCGGACAGATGGCATTCACCCTGATGCCTTCCCCCGCAAGCTCTACAGCAGCTGATTTACTCAGGCCCACAACGGCATATTTACTGGCACCATAGGCAGACATGAAGGCAGCAGAGCGAATGCCTGCAATGGATGCCGTGTTGATGATGCTGCCACCGCCCCACCGTTTCATATGCGGCACAGCATATTTGATACCCAAATAGACACCGCGTACATTAACGGCCATCACCTTGTCGAACATCTCTTCCGGGTAATCCGCAATGGATAGAACAGCCCCCTCGATGCCCGCATTATTATGCAGCACATCGATGCCGCCATAAGCTTCCACAGCGGCACAGATAAAATTACGGACCTGCCCCTCGTCACTCACATCTGCCGGCACAGGCAGGCATTCCTGCCCCCGCCCCCTTATCAGGGCCGCTGTTTCCTGCAGGCCTTCACCGGGTAGGTCAACCGCCAGAACACTGGCCCCGGCCTCAGCAAATCGCTCGCAAGTAGCACGACCAATGCCTCCCGCAGCCCCCGTGACCACGACCACTTTCCCTGAAAAATCATAATTTGCATTTACATTAGCCATATTTCCCTCGCTTTCTCTTTTTCTTCAATCCACTGCTGCGCGCGCCAGATGGGAGGCGGTAGGCGTATTATCCATATCCCTGATGCTTTTTATTTGCGGATCAGGTGTTTCCATGGCCTCAATAGCTGCGATGTCCCGAGCGACCGTTCTGCTACTGACCCAGTAAATCCATGCTGTGGGGATAGCGACCAAGGCACTGATCAACATGGCCACCCGCAGCCCATCGACGCCAAGAGAAGGTGTAAAAACATCACTCAGCAAACCAACGATTTGTGGCCCCAGCCCCATACCCACCAGATTGAGCACCAGCAAACTAAACGCAATGGCTGTTGCCCGCTTTTCACTCGGCACCAGCTGTTGAATGAGGGCCATCAAAGGGCCCCAGTAAAACAGCATCATCATGCTGATGGGGGCCAGCGCCGCCAATGCCACATACTTATTGGAAGATAGCAACATAACCCCATAGCAGGGGAGCACCAGCAACACACCTACGGCAATAAACTTCAATTGCCCAGCTGGATTACCAGAGAAGAAGTGAGTAGCCAGATATCCACCGATATAAGTGCCTAAAAGGCCAGAAAACCCACCTAAAAGGCCGAACCATATACCCAGTTCACCTGTGTTCATCCCGTATGCACGAATGAAAAAGATGGGATGCCATTGCCCCAAGCCAATACCAAAGAGGTTTACAAGAGCCATCGCAATCACAAGGTTTCGATATGTTGTCTGCTGCCAGAGCCAGCGCACCGTTTGCAAAAGCGAAGACGACCCATCAGTTTTTGTCTGTACTGTCACCAGCCCTGCAGCGCGCGGTTCCCTGATTGTCATCCTCACAAGAAGCGCCATCACCAACCCCGGCGCCCCAATAAAAAGAAAAGCTGCGCGCCAGCCATAGGCCTCGTTAACCCAGCCAGCCAGGAACTGAGCCACCAGAATGCTAATGGAAATGCCTGCCATAAAAACAGACAAGGCTTTCGTTCTTTCTTTTCCTGAAAAATAGTCAGTAATCAGGGTTGAAGATGGTGGCATACACCCGGCCTCGCCCACGGCAGCAGCTATACGCACCAAAACCATCTGGAAAAAACCGGTGACCACACTGGTGGACATAACGGCCAGCCCCCAAACACCAATCGCCATGGAAACAATAGTGACCCTGTTGCCCCTATCGGCCCAGCGAGCAATGGGTACCCCCAGAGTGGCATAAAAAAAGGCAAAAGCTATGCCCGTTAAAAAGCCCAGCTCTGTATCGCTTAACCTGAGTTCCGCCTTGATGGACTCCATCAAAAGACCCATCGCAACACGGTCCATGAAACTTAAGGTATAAACGGTAGTGAGCATCAGAAGCACATACCGACTGTATGATTTACTATACACTAGACAATTTCTCTTTCCGTCCTAGCAGGCAACTTCCGCCGCTATCCCCTCGCTAAAAAGAGCTGATTTATATTATATGCAAGCAGACAAAGCATATGCACCAAGCTTAGTTTCTTACAACCCTTTGAAGCTTAGTATGCGCAGGCGTTTAATGCTTTACGAGGGTTTGATCGTTCAAAAAAAAGGGGGGCTATTCGCTCAACAATAGACGTGAAGAGATTGCTTATGCCGACCGGGCATCGATCTGATCCATCAGCTCAAATATCTTCCCTTTCAGCACAGTCGCATCATGGGGATACGTCAGGCGGCTACCCTGTCGAAGCTGACACGGTGTTTTCCCCGTGGCCTGCTTCAGGGATCGCCGCAATTCCCGCGCTTCTGAAAAACCCACTTCAGCCGCCACCTGCTCAACGCTCCAGTTGGTTTCGGTTAGAAAATCAACAGCCTTTTTTGTTTTGCTCAGGGTGTTTAACTGACGAAAATTGGTGTTCTCAATAGCAAGGCGCCGCCGCAATGTGGCAACAGATAAACCAAGGCGCTCTGCGGCCCCCTCAAACTTCACTTCCCTATCCGCAGCAAGCATGGACAGCATTTTAGAGGCATAGCCCTCTGACGTGACATGCTGTTGATAAACAGCAAACTCCCGCTCCGGTGCCCATATATGCTCCAGCACAAATCTCTGGCTTTCCTGGCTCGGGTAGAGGGCGCTTTTCGCCTGACGCTTCCAGGATAGGCAGCTTCTGGGAAACTGAATGCCAGTGCCAGTGCCATAAATAACGGAACCGCGCAGCCCCCCAAGGTGAGTGCGGGACATGCTGGGGTGTTGATCATCCGGCGTTATAAAACTGATAACCGGAATACGGCGCCCACAAAACCAGCTTGCCATACCGTGGGTAGCCACCACATGAGCTTCATTCAGCGAATGGATATCATAATTGCCGGGGTTCTCATAATCAAAGCCGAAAGTGGCTATATTCCCCTCCACTTTCAGTTGCCACTTAAAGGTGGGCGAAACCATCGCATAAAAGCGCCCATAAGCTTTTAAAGCTTCTTCCAGTGTTTCGCAGCCAAGCATGGCCCTGAGCGCGATGCCCCCTGCCCCGAGCTCTAGCGGGCGGCCCATATAACCATGCAGCTCATCATCCATCGCGAGAATAACATTAAGGCAAAAGAGCACCAGACGCAGGTCACATTCCAGCGGTTCCGTATCCTGATCTGTATCTGGGTCAATCATGGAATCGCGCAACAGCTTTTCAAAAGAAACGCCACGGGCAACAGCCGCCTGCCCATGCCTTCTAGCCCAGCTTATCAGCAAGCCTTTTCGGCTGTTATTCCCCTGTTTGATGGTCAAATCACACGGCTCCCGCTTCCCAACACCCCCGTCTGTGCTCTTATGATACCGGATTTCCCCCACTGAGTACATACGCTATAGAACGATCGTTCAACAACAATGGGGCTGCCAAAACAGCCCCACCCAGTGTTTTCGAATACTCACTTATCCTAAAAACGATAAGCCAGGCTGAGACCATACATCCGAGGATCACCCAGTGAGGCAGAAGCCCATGGTACCGGCCCTGATCCAACAGATGTTAGTTTGCTGGTAAAATACCGCTCATCTGTCAAGTTGCGAGCAAATGCCATTAACTCCCAGGTACCATCCACTGTTTCAAGAGAGGCGGACAGGTTCAGTAACCCATAGGCATCCTGTGAAACCAGATCATGGTTGAAGAAAGTAAAGAAGATATGCCCCTGCCATGCATAGTCTACATGCAACACCACCTGTAAACTGTCGCTGACAGGAACTGTATAATCCCCGGCAACATTGAACTGAAACTTCGGTGTACGAGTTAGCCGGTTTCCAGATAGGTCTCTCTCTCCCAGTTCAGGGAACAAGTTATCATTGGTTGTAAGTTCCTGATACTTTGCATCCAGCCAGGTTGCTGAAGCCGTTAGCAAGAACTGCTCAGTTACAAGTGCTTCTGTCTCTATTTCCAGTCCTTTAATGGTAGCGGAGCCCGCATTGAAAACCTGCGTCCCACCCTCTGCCAGGGTCAAAAACAGGTTCTGCTGCAGGTTGGTATAGTCCATATAAAAGGCTGTTACATTGGCTTTAACACGGCGATCGAACCAGCTTGTTTTTGCCCCTACTTCATAATTCCATACAGTTTCAGGCTCGAATTGATCAAGTGCCCCTGCATAGGTGTTAAAACCACCAGATTTAAATCCTTTTGCAACACTGGCATAGAGTGACACATCATCATTTGGTTCATAATTCACAGAAAAGCGTGGGGTAAAACCTCTCCAGGAGTCTTTGCCTTCCACTTCTGAAACACCACCAAAAATCGTTTTCTCTTCATAATAATCTTTGTCATCTATGGTGTAACGTGTCCCTAATGAAAGACGAACTGTGTCTGTCAACTGATAACGTAGCTGGGTATAAGCCGCATATGATGTTAGATTCTGCTCAGGGTCCAGCTGTAAGGTACCGACAGGCAGGCCAATCTGGGGCAGACCAATTGTCAGCGGCATAGCAGCATAAGAACGGTAGTAGAGCCCACCAAGAATAAGATCCAACTTATCCGTTAAATCGGTGGTGTAGGTCAGCTCCTGCGAGAACTGCCATGCATCAATAGGTACTACCGGGATTTCAGAGACAGGAATAGACGTTCCATCATAGTCTCCAGCGATTGATGCTGATAAATCAACATACCCAGTCGTAGAAACCAGCGTACTGGAAGGCCCCATATCCCAGGTCAGCTTCAAAATAGCCTGTTGACGCTTTTTATAATTATCACTGGAAGTTGGCGTATCAGCATAAAATTCCAGATTTTTAAAATCGCCCCCGGGAACATCAAACAGCTCCGGAATTGACTGAGTATCGGCTCGCAAACGACCACCGTCCACTGCCGCTGCTTTGATGCCTCTGTCCATTGCAGATTCCAGAATAAGGTAAGCTTCCAGGTTTTCCGATGGGCGTGCCAACAAAGAGGCCCGTATCTGTACTTCATTGATGGTATTCTGGTCTTGCCCCAAAAACACATTTCTAAGCCAGCCATCAGCCTGATCCGTTCTCATGGCAATTCTGGCAAGCAGTTTATCTTCAATAATAGGCCCACTCACATAACTTTCTGTTGCAAAGCGGTTATAGCTTCCCAAAGTAAATTTCACCCGGCCTTCAAAATCATCTGTAGGCTTTTTAGAGTGGATATTGATGGCACCACCAGTGGCATTTCTACCAGAAATCGTTCCCTGAGGCCCCCTTAGGACCTCAACTCGTTCTACATCCATGAAGCTTGCATCAAACATAAACCTTGTGGAAAAAACCACACCATCCTGAGCAATGGCCACGCCTGACTCAGCGCCCAAATTCGGCAGCTCTGCGCCGATGCCACGGATGGAAACATAAGGGTTATTGTCCCCTCTGCCATATTGCAAGCTTGGAGATAACTGTTTCAAATCAGCTATACCCCAAATATTCCTG
This sequence comes from Kordiimonas sp., assembly GCA_050289785.1. GTDB lineage: Bacteria > Pseudomonadota > Alphaproteobacteria > Sphingomonadales > Kordiimonadaceae > Kordiimonas. The sequence continues at coordinate 3,830 of JBNKGK010000049.1, read as the reverse complement.
GTCTCGATTGTTTCTGAAGAATAAGCCGAAATCGCAATCGGAATATCCTGAAGGCTTTCAGCCCGTTTCTCCGCAGTGACTATAATCTCTTCAAGAATGAAGGAGACTTCTTCCTTTTCAGTGGAAGCATCACCGCCTACCTGAGTGGACTGAGCCGACATATTATAGGATTGCTGAATATGCACCTGGCCATTTTCGCCGCGCGAAAAGCCCAGCCCCGTGCCCTTCAGAAGCTTTTCCAGCGCCTCAGACGGTGACATTGTGCCAGAAACAGCAGGTGCGCTAATGCCGTTCACCAAATTGCTGGGCGCAACGATCAACAGATTTGTCTGTACTGAAAAATTTGCCAAAGCCTGGTTAAGTGGCTGCTCCACCAGACTGAAATTCCGCTGCGCTTCCAAAAGCGATTTAGTATCTTCTGCACTTGCCGTCGCCGATGCCGCAAAAACCGACATAGCCACCAGTGAGACCGTGCATGATAAAGAGATTTTTTTGGTCATTACCATTAATTTGTTCATTGCCGTTTTCTCCTCCCTCCGGGTTTGAACTTAACCTTCGAAGAAAACGACGCCCACCTCTCTCAAATCGCCACTTAATTTGATATTATTTTTTGCAAAAACTCAAAAAAAGAAGTGGCATGACAATAATATATATTGAAAAACAAATAGTTAAGGACTCAAGCCAATCTACTCTTTTTTCATCACAAGAAGCACTTCACCATTCTTGTTTCGCTCCACAACAATAGGTAAAGTCTGTTCCAGGCTTGCCAACAGATCCTGCATCTGGTTGGTTCGGAAAACCGTTGTCAGGCGCAAATTTCCAAGAGCATCATCAGTGAACGTAATCTGATCCGTGAAATAACGGTTAGCATCAGCCACCACATCGGCAAGGCTTGCATCCACGTAAACCAGTCGGCCATCCCTCCAGGCACCTGGCTGAACCGCACCAACCCGGCCAACCTGTCCAAGTGACTCGCCGCCATATACGGATATCTGCTGCCCGGCCTCCAGTTGGCGCACGTGATCAACCTTCCCCCCATCGGAGGCAGACACCTGCACCAGACCATCAGCCACTGCAATTTTCACAGTCTGGCCTACCCGGTGCATATTGAAGCTGGTACCAAGAACCGTCAGGCTAGCTTCACCGCCAATCACAGTGAAGGGCCTGAAGCTGTCTTTTTCAACTTCAAAAAAGGCCTCCCCGCTGTTCAACACAACCGTGCGGGCTGACAGATCAAACCTCACATCAAGATCAGTTTTGCCCCCAAGTGTAAGGCGGCTTCCATCAGGCAATTGCACAGTCTGCACTTCCGCAATATCCGTTTGATACTGCTTATGGCTTATCGGAGCCTGCCAGCCAAAAACGCTTATATAAGCCAAAAAGGCCAAGGCTGCAGCCCCGGCAACCGCCAAAGGCACTGGTTGCCAAAATTTTTCAACAACCCCAAACAAGACCTGCAGCACCCTGTAAAGGCGCTCCTCTGGCAATGGATCATTAAGGACTGCACTTTGTTTCAACTCTGCGTCTTCACCCAAATACGCCCAGATAGCATTTATTTGATCATAGGTTTGTCGATGCTCAGGTGCAGTCTCCAGCCAATCCTGGAAAGCTTGCTGATCCTTTTCTGTCACAGAATCAGAGGCAAGATGCACGATCCAGTCACGAGCCTCCACCTCAACCTGATTTTGGCTGAGTCCACTATTTCCTTTATATTGCGCACCCTGTTTCATGGCTTTCTCTTGCCCTTCTGCCTGGCTACGTTCTCTATGACTGGTTCCTCGCTGTTGAGGGCGTCATGTAATGCCTGGAGACCTATGGCAATTTGCTTTTTCACAGCTGAGGCGGAACGAAACATCCGCCTCGCCACTTCTGCCTGTGACAAACCATGAACTCTGTGCAACACAAGCATCCGGCGACGACGCTTTGGCATTTTCTCCAGCACAGCAACGATAAGGGCCATCTGCTCCTTTGCTATAACGACGCGCTCAGCCGTTAAATCGTCACCTGGCATTTCCAACAGATGTCTGATTTCCTGCTCGGCATGGATATGCCGGGTTCGGGATCGTCTTTTTTCTGAAATAACAATATTTTGGGCTATACGCCAAAGAAAGGCCCTCGGCTCCCTGATTTCTTCAGGACTTTCATGAGCCATTATTTTGGAAAATGCGGCTTGCGCTACATCTTCAGGCTCCGGCGGGCCTGCGCCGTAGCGAGCATATAACCAAGCCACCAAATCATTCCAATGATCACGATAAAACGAAGCCATGGGCTGTGGGTCATCGATGACCGTAGCCCCAGCTCTCCCTTTACCTTCTTTCCTGGCTTCATTTGGCATTTTGGTGCCTATTTTCCCCTGACATAACGCTATCAATCAAGTACCATATCTCTCCCATCAAGACCACCTAACAGGAAATTTTCAATACTCAGACTCTACCACAAAAAAGTCCTGACTGGTTTGTAAATCTCTTTTGCATCATTCGTGTTTATAAATCACAAGCTCTATACTGCAATACTGAGTTACCTTTGTTTCCTCTATGCCATAGAGAAAAGCACCCTGAGAAACGCACAGAAGCAAGCAGCAACATATACTGGATACAAAATATGACCAGCTACCCCGTAAAAGTGCTTTGGTCTAAAAATATTGAGCTTCAAAAGGGCAGGAACAAACCCACATATACATTTCTTCAATCTTCTGTCGTTTATTCAATGATAGGGCGGTAGTATTCCAGATTATATTTTGCTTATGCAATTGCCTTCTATGTACCATCCCATTCGGGTAAAGAAACATTACCCATAACAATAACAGCCCTATCTGGTTGCTGTTGACACAGTCAGTTGTTAGCTGAAAACTCTCAGCTCCATAGGAATTGCCCATGATTTTTCTTCCTGATTCAGAAAGTCAATAAGTAGTGTCGAAATGTCTGTCGAAATCATGTTTTGCATTGTGACCCTTCTTATTCTGATCAGTTGATAGGCAAAATTGATTCTGGGTGTATAAGCTTGCAATTTTCAGAACACAAGCCCTGACAATTTCTTACTCTCTCGCAAAAGGAAGTTGTCTATTCATAATTGCAAAATTACAGCAGTCATGAATCTACGGCGGTAAGTGTGGCAATGGGCACCACTGCCAGCGCCCGTAAATTATGGAATTCCGACCTTGGGAATGTCCTCTTTTGGCGAAATAGGAATGTAGTGAAGCAGGGGATTGTTGGTCCGAACAACCGTATAAAGCGGGCATTGGCTATGCGGGTAGGATTTGTTCTTCATTTGGTGAATGGCAAAGCATGCATTCCGTCACCGTACATTAGCGAGCTTCAGGAAGTCTCCTTGGTTCGATAAAGCAGACATAAACCTATGCCGCTTCTTTGGTCACTTTTGACCCAGGCTGTGTAAAAACGCGCTGATGTTTTCTCGACCTACGCTTTTCGACTAGTAGACCTCATATTTGAGTGAGAATTTGCAGATTGGTACCATTTCGGCCTGTAGGGTCTATCAGAAGGTTTTTCGGCGACATTGTCCCTGAATAACCCTCAAAAAAGTGGGCATAAGGGCTCTTACGCCCGCATTGCCGCCATCAGCGGGGTGATGCCGATGATCTTCATGACCCGTTTGAGGTTATAGGCAAGCACATGCAAAGCCATCTCCGTGCCCACATGCCGGAGCGTCTTCATCTGGAAATGGGTCGCGCCCATCCAGGATTTGATGGTGCCAAACGGGTGTTCGACTGTCTCCCGCCGCTGTCGCATTCTCTCCGGGTGTTCGTCCAGGCGTCGCTCTACGGCCTCTAGCAGATGTTCATGCTGCCAGCGTTTGATGCGGCGCTCTTTGCC
>JBNKGK010000048.1:0-14223 GCA_050289785.1 Kordiimonas sp. | reverse complement strand
AGGTGCAACATGCGATATCCCTTCGCACCTTTATTGTTTTTCTTTTGAGCCGAACCCTGGCTGGTCCTGTATTTACCCTCCGAGTGAGGAAATTCAGGCCTATCTAGAGAATTGTATTTCCAAATATGAGCTTGCACCATATTTGAGCCTTGGAAAAGAAGTGAAAGAGCTGGTTTTCAATAAGGAAATCGGATGCTGGGAGGCTGGTTTCACCGACGGAGGCCGAGTTTGCGCCCATCATGTGATTATGGGCAATGGCACCTTGCATGTGCCTTTTATTCCTAAGCTAACAGGGATTGAGACCTTTAAAGGGCCTGCTGTCCATACAGCTGCCTGGGATGAAAGTTTGAATCTTTCTGGCAAAAAAGTTGTGGTGATAGGTAGTGCTGCCAGTGCCGTACAGGTTATCCCAAAAATTGCAGAGGAAGCGAAAGACGTAACTGTTTTCCAGCGCACGCCCAATTATGTGCTCCCGCGCGGAAACAGGTATTATAAGCCTTGGGAGAAGTGGTTTTTTGCGCATGTTCCGGGTTTGGTGCGCTTGGTGCACTATGGCATGTTTATGAAGCGGGAACTGGCGAGATTTCCTATTATTGTCAAACAATATGCTCGTGACAAAGCTGCTGGGTTAGCGGCTTCCTGGTTGAATAGAGAAGTTAAGGATCAGTCGTTAAGAGACCAGCTTTCTCCAGATTATGAGATAGGTTGCAAACGTATCCTGATTTCGGATGATTTTTATAAAGCACTGACACGCCCCAATGTGCGGCTTGTGTCAGAGGCTGCGGTGAGTGTCTCGGACGAGGCCGTTGTTTCAGCGAGTGGCCAGTCTTATCCGGCCGATATAATTATATATGCCACAGGGTTTGACCTCGGGGCGAACAGCCGGGCCATCAGTGTGAAAGGGGCGTCAGGCAAGACACTGCTCAGAACATGGTTGAGGGGGGCAAAAGCCTATAAAGGCGTGCATGTGGCTGGTTTTCCCAACTTCTATTTCACCACAGGCCCTAACACGGGGCTTGGCACCAATTCCATCATTCCCATGATAGAGGCTTCTGTGGGTTGGATTATTCAGTGCATCAAGGTGGCGGGTAGAGACATGCTGATCTCGGTGAAACCCGAGGCACAGGAAGCCTATTGTGCCATCCTGGAAAAAGAATTGGAGCAAACGGTTTGGGCCACTGGTTGCCAGAGCTGGTACAAGCGGCCAGATGGCCGGATTGAAACCCTTTTCCCGCGTGATGTGCGATCCTATCAGAAACAGATGAAATCCCTGACGATGACTGACCTGGACCTAACGCCAGTGCCACCAAAAGTGCCGATAGCCTAATGGGAGAGTCATTTGTGTTAAAAAAAATGATCAGTTTCGCTATGGGAATTGAATGTTCGTTCTATATTATGGATAAGCTGAATGAAGGTGAGGATAAATGAAATCATTTAAAGATAAAATTGCGGTTATTAGCGGTGGTAGCTCTGGCATGGGACGCGAGATTGCGATCCAGCTTGCGGAAGAAGGCTGTCATCTTGCCATATGTGCCACGTCAGCTAACAAGCTGGCTGAAACCAAAAGACTGTGTGAGGAAACAGGCACAGGAGTACGCGTAACCACCCATGTCGTGGATGTGACTGATGAAGCGCAAATCCTGCGGTTCCGTGACGAGGTGATGGCGCAGCATAGCACTGACCATATCAATCTTCTTATCAATAACGCAGGTATTGCTGGCGACAGCGGTTATTTTACTGCGAGCAGAGAGCAGTGGGAGAAGGTTTATAACATTTCGTGGGACGGGGTATATTTTGGCACAAGGGCCTTTATGCCTTTGCTGCAGGCATCTGATGAAGGCCATATTGCCAATATGAGCAGTGTGGCAGGGTTCTGGGGCGCGCGCGGCTCCTACAGTGTTGCCAAGCACGCCATTAAGGCCTTCACAGAAGGATTGGTGTATGAACTGCCTCTTCATGCCCCACACATTCATGCATCGGTAATCATGCCCGGCAAAATCAAAACAGATCTGATTGCCGAATCACAAAAGCATCTTGGTAATGAAGTCGGTGAGGCCGCAGCAAAAGCCAGTCAGGCCTTTGCTGATAGTGCACCAACAACAGCCCCAGAGGCAGCGAAAATCATTCTGGACGGTATCCGTGAAAACAAATGGCGTATTCTGGTGGGTATAGATGCGGAACAGCTGGATGTGTTGGTTCGTGAAACACCGGACGAAACAGTATTACCAGATTTTCCAACAAGGGTAGCGGCCTGGCAATAGTGGGTTCTCAAGCCTTAAAATATGGGTGAGGATATGAAATCGTTTAAAGGAAAGCTTGCCGTCATGACTGGCGGCAGCTCTGGCATAGGGCGAGAAATCGCCGTCCAGTTAGCTGGAGAAGGCTGTGATTTGGCTATTTGTGCCACATCACCAGATAAATTGGCTGAGACTAAAGAGCTTTGTGAAGCTTTGGGAACAGGTGTGAAAGTGACCACGCATATTGTGGATGTGACTGATGAACAGCAAATTCTCAGGTTTCGGGATGAGGTAATAGAGCAGCACGACACAGACCATATTAATTTGCTCATCAACAATGCTGGTATTGCTGGCGGTGTGAGCTTTTTAACGACTGAACGTGACCAGTGGGAAAAGGTTTTCAACATTTCCTGGAATGGTGTTTATTACAGTACCAGAGCCTTTATGCCGCTTCTTGTGGCAGCAGATGAGGGCCATCTGGTGAATATGAGCAGTGTTGCAGGTTTTTGGGGGGTGCGTGGTGCTTACAGTGTTGCCAAACATGCGATCAAAGCTTTTACTGAGAGTCTGGTGCTAGACTTGGCGGCTCATGCTCCTCATGTGCATGCTTCGGTGATTATGCCAGGGATTATTGGTACTGGTCTTTTGGCGCGCTCTCAGAAACACCTTGGCAAAGAAGTGAGTGAAGATGTGGCCAAAGCCAGCCAGGCTTTCACTGATAATGCTCCAACTACCCCACCAGAGGCCGCCAAAATCATTCTTGATGGTGTGAAATCGAACCGGTGGCGTATCTTGGTTGGCATTGATGCTGAGCAGCTTGATCAGGCTGTGAGAGCGGCGCCTGATGATACAGTGTTGGCCGATTTTGGTGGCCGCGTGGATGCCTGGCGCTATATGTATAAAACATAGGTAAAAGTATAAGGGTAGCGGGGATATGAAGACTTTTGAGGGAAAATTGGCAGTTCTTACAGGTGGTGGCACGGGCATGGGGCGTGCCATGGCTAGGCAACTGGCCAGAGAAGGTTGCCATGTAGCTATGTGTGACATTTCCGAAGAGGAAATGGCCACAACCAAAGCACTGTGTGAGAAAGAGGGCGCGCCGGGCGTCCGTATCAGTACTCACAAAGCAGATGTCTCCTCTGAAAGTGATATTCTCGCTTTTCGTGATGCTGTGATGGCAGAACATCAGACAGATCATATCAATCTTCTCATCAATAATGCCGGTATTGGGGGTATGGTCAGCTTTGTTGATGGCCCGCGTGATAGATGGGAGAAGGTTTTCAATGTCTGCTGGTATGGCGTTTATTATAATTGCCGTGCTTTTATGCCCTTGCTGGTAAAAGCAAGCGAGGGGCATATTGTTAATGTAAGCAGTGTGAACGGCTTTTGGGCCACGTTAGGGCCTGATTCTCTGCATTCCGCCTATTGTACTGCCAAATTTGCGGTAAAGGGTTTTAGTGAGGCTCTCATCACGGACCTCCGGCAAACAGCACCCCATGTAAAGGTTTCTGTTGTGATGCCGGGCCATATTGCCACCAAAATTGCGGTGAATTCTCATAATATGATGGCGGCTGGTGAACCTATATCAGAGCGTGGGAAAACTTTTGAAGAAATGGCGCTTACCAGCTCTGAAGAGGCTGCATCAATAATTTTAGAGGGGGTTCGGGAAGGAAAGTGGCGTATTTTGGTGGGCCCTGATGCAGAGCGGTTGGACAGGGTCGTCAGGCGTAAGCCCGAGCAAGCGTACGAAGAGAATTTTATGGATTTTCTCTCCTTTTTTCGGGGTGAAAGTGTAGAACCATCATAAGATACTGCTACAAAGGAAATCTGGATGTTAAGCTTGTGTTCATAGCGGAGACATAAGCTGCTATAGTTTGATTTTGTCGATATTGCACCTTTGGAGCAGTGAGAATGAGCCATGAAGCTGTTTCAGGTGTTGAGTCTTCTGCAGTTGCTGTTGTTATTAATCCTTCAGGTAACGATGATGTAGATGCACTTCTTTTTGGCGGTGAGTACCTAGTTGATCATAATGGTGTAACCACTACTCTCACTTACAGCTTTCCTGACATCAATAGCCAGTTCTCTGCGGATGCAAATGGTGGCTATGAGATCGACAATAGTGAACCGTATAGTGGATTGGCCGGTCTCTCCACTTCAGGCCAGGCTATGTTCGAACGGGCGCTGGCCTCTTTGTCCCTTTCAACGAACCTTCTCTTTGAAAAGGTTGCAGACGAAGGGGAAAGTGCGGGGACCATCCGTGTTGCCTTTACAACCTTCGAAGAGGATAGCGAGACAGTCGCGTTTGCCTATTTACCATCAAGTGTACCTGCAGCCAGTGATATCTGGGTCTATTCCAGCAATCATAGTGAAGATGATACTGATTTTCAGCATACCTTGCTGCATGAGCTTGGGCATGCTGTTGGCTTGAAGCACCCACATGAGGCCATGAACGAATTTCCTGCGATGAATACAGAGCTGGACGGCCTTGAATGGACTGTGATGAGCTATAATGTGTCAGCACGTTATTCCGATGCGTTGGGCGCTGATCTCTATCCCCAGTCTTATATGTATTATGATATTTTGGCCCTGCAGTATCTTTATGGCGTCAATCAGACAGCAACAGTGGGGAATGATAGTTATGTTTATGATCTGGGAGAACGCTATTTTCTGACCATATGGGACACTGCGGGAACAGACACACTTGGTGTGGAAAATGGCAGTACTGATGTCTTTCTTGATCTGACACCAGGTAGTTGGAGCAATGTGGGGACAACAATAAAATATTTCAGCGCCACCGAAACTTGGGAGGAGACTGAGACTGTCTATATCCCACCAGAAGTGACCATTGAGAATGCTTACGGTGCCAGTGGCGATGATACGCTTATTGGTAATGACGCAGCCAATAACCTCACGGGCAATGCCGGGGGCGACTTTTTAGAGGGACATGCCGGGGATGATGTTTTAAGGCCAGAAAGAGGCTCTGACATCGCTTTAGGTGGCATTGGTGACGACTCCGTTTGGGCGGGTGGAGAAGATGCTGGTAATGACATTGTTGTTGGTGGCGGGGGCAATGACATATTGGCCGGTGGAGGAGGAGACGACTTTATCATTGGCGGCGGGGCAGATGATGGCGATATGCGCCAGATTCTCAGAGTAAATGAAGATAGCGCTTCAGACGGGGATGATACCTTATATGGCGGCAGCGGTAATGACACGCTTCTTGGTGTTGGCTGGGACGATGCTGCCGTAACCGATAATGGAGCCTATGATGCTGGTGAGGCCCTAACTTCCGGTGCTGGTACTGACCAGATATGGGCTGGGGCTGGTAATGACATGCTGGTAGCAGGTGCCGGGGCCGATGCCTTGGGGGGAGGACCGGGGGATGACACGGTCTATGCTGGTGCTGGTGATGACACGATTTATGGTGGCCGACAAGACGCTAGCGATACAGGTACCAATGATCAAATCTTTGCTGAGGCGGGTAATGATGTGATTTTTTCCTCAGGTGGTAATGATAGTATTGAAGGCGGTTCGGGTAACGACAACATTTTCTCTGGTGACGGCCAGGATACAGTGAAAGGCGGGGCGGGTGCCGATACCCTTTGGGGTGGTGCTGATGATGATCTCTTTGTTGGTGGCGGCGGCAGTGCAGATACCTTCATTTTTGAAGTAGGCCACGGTGATGACCGCATAACGGATTTTAATGTTTCCGCTGATATTCTGGTGCTGGCACAAACGAGCACTGATTTTCAATCTGTCTCAGATGTGCAGGCTGCAGCCACCACACAAGGAGGAGGCGTTTTGATCGATACAGGAGGTGGTGATAGCCTTTTTCTAGGGGGGGTTAGCCTCTCTGAGATAGCAGACATCAATTATCAGTTTAGCTGATATTTCAGTTTATAATCGATGCTTGATTTAGACGTGTCAGCTTGTTTAACTACGATAGCAGTGAGATGACTTGATTGGGGCCATTTGGTGCTTAAAAAACATTTATTGAGCTTGCTGGTCTGTTGGGCATGTTTGCCTTCCTTCGCTTCGGCGGACTCTGTAAAGCTTGTCATAACAGATGATCAAGGAAGCCCTGCGGCCAACGCTCTTGCTTTGTTATACCCTAAAGGTGAAGTGGATACGTCTGCCTGGGAAGCCCCCGCTCCTTTTATGCGCCAGGAAGGTACCTTGTTCAGGCCTTTTGTTCTTCCTGTTAAGACTGGTACAGCTGTAACCTTTCCTAATATGGATGAGTTTCGCCACCATGTTTATTCTTTCTCCAAACCAAAGCGTTTCGAACTCCGGCTTTATGGTCAGGATGAGACAAAGCGGGTTGTTTTTGACAAGCCTGGCGTGGTTGCTCTTGGCTGCAATATTCATGATAACATGCTGGCCTATATCTATGTAACCGATGCAAGCTTTTATGCCGTTGCGGGTGAAGACGGAACCGCGTTGATTGAGGGGGTGCCTGCTGGTGATTATATCTTGCGGTTATGGCATCCTGATGAGGCATCAACTGCAGAAGAGACGGTCATTTCGCTATCGGAAGAGGGGAACGTCGAGGTGTTAAGGGAAATCAAATTGCGAAGCGTACGCCGAGGTCAGTTACCACCAGAGGGGGAAGAATATCCATAATGCCTGTCTTGCGGTTTCAGACAAAATTGACACTGGTTTATCTGGCGCTTTTTCTTGCGGTTCAGGGTGTTGTTCTGATTGCGCTTAATTCCACTGTTCCAAGCAACGTTAGAGGGCAGATCGAACGTCAGCTTAGTGCCTCTGCCCGGGTTTTTGAACGGATTATTGGGGAACGGCTGGATCAGCTTTCCACAAGTGCTCACCTGCTATCGCAGGATTTCGGGTTTCGTGAAGCCGTGGCCTCGCAGGATGAACCGACGGTTTTATCGGTGTTAAAAAACCAGAAAAACCGTTTGAAGGCAGATATCGCTTTTGTTCAGGGGTTGGACGATACCATCATTGCAACGACTAAAATTGTCAGTGAGGAAGGGCACTTTCCGGTTGTTCCTGATAGTCTGAAAGAGCAGGCAGAACGCTCAGGCGCTGCTGCCAGTATTATGGAGATTAACAACCATCTCTATGAACTTGTTGTTGTGCCTATTCGTGCCCCTATCCTTGTTGCCTGGATGGTGTTCGGGTTGGAACTGGATACAGAAGCTGCGGAAGAGATTAAGTCGCTATCCCCGATTGCTTTGGATATTGCCTTCTTGCACCGAAAAGCCGGAGGGGCCTTTCAATTAGCTGCAGCAACGAGTGACCAGAAAGCATTAAGCTCTTTAATAGCAGGGGCACCATCCGGAATAGCAGGGGCACCATCCGGAAATATAGGAACGGCTTTCGGCACAAAGTTTGATGGTCAGGATTATATGTTTTGGCGCCTGCCCCTTGAGAATGTTGAGGAAGACACCGATGTTGCCGCTCTCCTTTACTATTCTGTTGATGTTGCTATGGCCCCTTATGTGGAAATAGGCATTATCTTGCTGATCTTGTTAAGTGCCGGTTTGATTATACTCGTTATTGGCAGTTTAATCGTTTCAAGGGGTATCACGAGGCCCCTGCGCCGCTTGGCCCTGGCGACACGCAATATTGCAGAAGGGGATTATCAGGAAGTCGTTGCTCCAACAAAGGATGTGGAAATTGCCAGGCTGACACGCAACTTCAACCAGATGGTCCGTGCGGTCAAGGAACGGGAGCATCACATTCGTTTCCAGGCTCATCATGACATTGAAACCGGCTTACCTAACAGGCTTCTCTTTAAAGAAGGTTTAATAAATAAAATCAAATCATTAGAGAGTTTTTCTGTTGTTTTAGTTGAGGTTCAGGATACGCCCGAATTACGGAGTGTTTTGAATCATAGCAATGTCAATAATCTGATGACAGAGATTGGTGAGAGACTTCATCAGGTATCCGATGCTGAGGCTGCAAGGCTGTCCACAGAAACCTTTGCGTTAGTTTTGGATGATTTATGGACAGCCGAAATAACGACATCTTTGCTGGTGAATAGCTTCCTTACGCCTTTCGAAATTGCCGATATTGTTGTGGATGTTGGGGTGAAAATTGGTTTGGTGAAATATCCCGATCATGGCGAGGATTTCGCTACGTTGCTGAGGCATGCCCATGTGGCGCTTGACCAGGCTCGAACCGCGCCTAAAGGGTTTGCATGGTATAGCACTGATAGTGATATATCGCGCAAACAGCGTCTTTCTTTGATGAGTGAACTTAGGGGCGGCCTGGAAAATGGCGAGGTGCGCTTTGCTTACCAGCCGAAGCTTGATTTAGCCAAAGGCAAAATCACTGCAGTAGAAGCCCTGGTGCGCTGGATTAGCCCTGAACATGGTTTTATTGCTCCAGATGATTTTATTCCCTTGGCTGAGCGAACAGGGGATGTGCGGCATCTCACACAGTGGGGGCTGAATGAGGCTATCCGCCAATGTGCAGACTGGAAAAGCCGGGGAATTGAACTGGCAGTGGCTGTAAACCTGTCGTCCAGTGATCTAATGAATACAAGCCTACCAAGCCAGATATTGTCCCTTATGCGAGAGCATGACCTTCCATCCGAGTATTTGAAACTGGAGGTGACAGAAAGCGCGGTGATGCATGATATGGCAAGAGCGCTGGATGTGCTGAACATGCTCGCAAAAATGGGGCTTTCACTTTCTATTGATGATTATGGTACCGGCTATTCCTCCCTTAGTTATATCAAGAAATTACCCGTTGATGAGATCAAAATTGATAAGTCCTTTGTGCTTAATTTGGCGCAGGATGAAGAAGATAATATTCTGGTCCGCTCTACTATTGAACTGAGCCACAACCTTGGCCTGCGCGTAACGGCTGAAGGGGTGGAAGATGAAGAAACGGTTGAGAAGCTGAGGGCATATGGCTGCGATACTATTCAGGGCTATCATATCAGTCGCCCCCTATCCGCAGAAGACCTTGAGAAATTTTTGAAAGAAAGTCCCTATGGCTAAAACTGGCATGAAATATTCATGTTTTTGTTTTGCGTATTTTTTAACCTCTGCCTCAGCTGTCTCGGCCGGTGAAACACTGCCATCGATTGATTTTGATATCTATGCAGATATGCGCCTTTCCACTGTCTCCGGTGAACCCGGTTGGCTCAATAACTGGATGGGAAAAGGGCGCTATGGTGGCGATGGATGGGGCAATTCCAAAACTTTGTTAAGGCTGGCGGAAGTATCCCTACTGACAAAAGCAGAAATAACCTGGGATTTACACGGTTTTGCCAATGTAAAATATGACCCCGAACAGGATAAACCTGCTGATCTGGTGGAGGCCTTTCTAACCTATAAACCGGTGCCAAAATCAGCCTTTTCATATGAAGTGCGGGCAGGCCTAATGTTCCCTCATATCTCACGGGAGCATATTGATATAGCCTGGACTAGCCCCTATACGATTACACCTTCAGCCCTGAACAGCTGGATCGGGGAAGAGATCCGCGCCTTGGGCTTGGAAGCCAAAGCCCATTATCGCTTTTCTGATCAGAAGCTATCCTTTACGGCAGCAATATTCGGTTTTAATGATCCTGCAGGCTCTCTGCTCGCGTGGCGAGGCTGGGCTATGAATGACATTAAGGTCGGTGCTTTTAGCCAGCTCCCCTTGCCGCCGGTCCCGGTTATTGTGCAGGAAACAGCTTTTATGGGCCATCAGCCGCAGTGGGTGCATCCCATACGAGAAGTGGATAACAGACCGGGTTATTATGTTGCGGCCGACTGGCAGAAGGGGCAGGCGGCAAAAGCCGGCGTGTTTTATTATGATAACAGGGGCAATCCGTCTGTTATCAAACACCAGCAATATGCCTGGGATACCCGGTTCTGGAATTTTTATGTCGAAAGCAGGCCGACAAAGGGATTAACCCTTTTGGCTCAATATCTTTTCGGTAATACCCGTATGGGAAAGTGGGATGGTTGGCGATGGCCAATTGATGTGGACTATTCGGCGGGATTTGTGCTGGCCAGTCAGAAACTGGAGAGGCACCGTATCAGTGCTCGTTATGACTGGTTTGATACAAGCGATAACAGTTTTGTGCAACTGGATAATAACAATGAAACCGGACACAGCTGGACGGTTGCCTACACTTTTGAGATGAATGAACACCATAAGGTGATGCTGGAATATCTACACCTGGACAGTAACAGGCCCGGCCGTGAAACTATTTTTTCCGGACGCTTTGGTGCTGAGCAGAGGCAGGATATTGGCCAGCTAAGCTATAGAATTTCGTTTTAGGGGGCTGAGATAATTTCCCGCACTGCTACAGCTTTGATCAAAGCGTAAGCAGTGCCACCTTCCGCAAGGTTTAGGGCATCATATGATTTTTGAGTGATCCGGCTGACCAAATGCTCATCAGTGCCGTTCAACTGTAAAGATATGTCCATATGGCTGCCATTTTGGGCCATCTTGCCGATAGTAGATTCCAATTGGTTCAGGATGCTGACACCGGATACAGGGTGCAGGGCAAGTGCCACATCTTTTGCCAGCACCCGCAGTTGTAGTGACGCCCCAACAGGCTCTCCTTCGTCGGGGAGGTACATTGTCTGAGAACCGACACACAGCCTTAGAAGGCCTTCAGCGCGGCTAATGACCTGGGCATGAATGAGGGTACCCGCATCATCAAGGTGCAAACATCGGGTGGTTCTAGGGTCAGTGAGTACCTGTTCAATGGGGCCGCAGAGGTGCGTACGCCCATCCACCATCAGAATGGCATTCTTAGCTGTTTTCAGCATCTCATCAATCTGATGGGTAATGAGCAGGATAGGTATCTCAGCTGTTTGGGCGACGCTGCGGACCAGATGAATAAGCGAGCTTTTACTTTTGGGGTCAAGCCCTGTGAATGGCTCATCAAGAATGAGCATCTCGGGAGAAGAAGCCAAAGCCCGAATCAAGGAAACCCTCTGAGCCTCACCACCTGAAAGCATGTGGGGGTATTTATTCATCAGGCCCTGAATACCGGCCAGTTGTATATAGTCCTCAAGGGAATTGTCGGCCATCTGGCTCATAAACAGAATATTCTGTCTTGCCGTCATATGTGGGAAAAGATTTGCCTCCTGGGGCATCAGGGCAATGTGCCGCTTGTTAGGTCTGATGTTGATCCGCTTATCGCTATCATAAAGAGGGCAATTGCCGAACTTGATCAATCCTCTATCAGGTTTTTCCAGGCCGGTTATCAGACGTGCTAATGTGCTTTTGCCTGCGCCGGAGGGGCCAATGAGGGCGGTAATACCGTGAGTTAGCGTGAATTCTGCAGCAGCCGTGGTCGAGTTCTGCTCCCAGCAAATGTCCACATGAAGCTTTTTACTCATGTTCTTTGCCTCAGCCTTTTATGGCGGCGGGCAATATATTCTGAGGCAAAAAGACTGGCAAGCGCCGGGATTAGGCATAATAAGGCTAATCTGGCCGCGGCAGCTTCTCCACCGGGGCTTTGCGCAGCTGTGTATAGGGCGAGTGGTAATGTTTGCGTGAGGCCGGGGATGTTGGCTGCAAAGGTTATGGTTGCGCCAAACTCACCAATGGCACGGGCGAAACCCAGCACGAGCGCGGAGAGGATGCCGGGGATGGCAAGGGGCAGGCTGATGCGCCAAAAGCATGTCCAGGGGTCGGCCCCTAATGTTGCAGCTACCTCCTTATAGGGCGCGGGTTCTGCTTCAAAGGCCTGACGAATAGAACGAACCATAAGAGGAAAAGCCATAATGCCGCTGGCGAGCGCGGCTCCCTGCCAGTGAAAAGAGGGGTTTAACCCAAACGCTGATAACCAGCTACCGAAACTGCTGGTTGGTGCCAGCCAGATTAATAGCAGGTACCCAATAACAACCGGTGGTACAACAAGAGGGATATGGATCAGCGTTTCAACAACAATTTTGCCATGAAATTCCTTGCGGGCCATAACAAAGGCAAGAGCTATCGCAACGGGCAGGGCGAGAAGGGTCGCTGTCAGGGCGACTTTGAAACTGAGCGTCAGGGCCTCAATTTCAACAGGGCTGAGCATTAGCCGCCTACATGTTTGTTATAGCGATCCAGCCCTGCTGCCAGCTCTTCTATCAGGTCATGTGTATTCTCCAGGCCAATATGAAGTCGCACAAGGGGGCCTTCTACTTCCCAAGGCACAGCGGTCCGGCATGAAGAGGGGTCAGATGGCAGAATAAGGCTCTCAAAACCGCCCCAGCTAAAGCCTATTTTAAAAAGCCTCATATCATCCACAAGAGCAGGCATATCTGCATAGGTGCCGTGCTTTAAAATGATGGAGAAAAGGCCACTCGAGCCTTTGAAATCTCGTTTCCATATCTCATGGCCAGGACATCCCGGTAGGGCAGGATGTAAAATAGCTGCGATTTCTGGCCTTTCCTTCAGCCATTTTGCCACTTTCAGGGCATTTTCCTGATGTTGTTTCAGGCGTACCTCGAGCGTGCGAAGCCCTCTGAGCGCCAGAAAGGCATCATCTGGCGAAACGGTTTGCCCAAGTTGAAACGAGGTCCGTTGCAGCTTTTTAAAGGCGCGTTTGTTCGCCGTGGCACTGCCAAGCATAACATCAGAGTGCCCGCCAATATATTTGGTGCAGGCATGAATTGAAATATCTGCGCCAAGCTCAAGGGGCTGAAGAAAAAGCGGGGTGGCCCATGTATTATCAATCACTACATAAAGGTCATGCTTTTTTGCGACCTTCACGAGGGCAGGCAAATCCTGCACTTCAAAGGTGAGGGAGCCGGGGCTTTCGGCCAAAATTAGACGGGTGTTTTCGTTGACAAGCCCTTCAATGCCCTCACCGATGAGAGGATCATAAAAGGTGGTTTCCACGCCCATATTCTTAAGCAGGCCGTTAGCGAAACTACGGGTGGGGTCATAGGCACTATCGGTGATTAGGATATGGTCGCCCGATTTCACCAATGAAAGCAGTACGGCAGAAATAGCGGCAACCCCGCTGGGGTAAAGCATGGTGCCTTCACCCTGTTCCAGCTCTGTCAGCGCTTCTTCAAGTGCCCACTGTGTTGGTGTGCCTTTGCGGCCATAATAGAGGTGCTTGTCTGTAGGGCGTGCGACACGTTCCCTGAACTCTGCATAAGTATCAAACAGGCAGGTTGAGGCACGGTAAACGGGCGGATTTACAATGCCATGTGTCCATTCTTTCCGGCGGCCACCACTGACAAGCTGTGTTTCTGTTTTTTTATGGTTAGTCATATATCTTCTATTTTGTTTGAGCGGGGCCTGTTTCTATATCTGTGTTGGGGTGAGAGCCCCATTCTGTCCATGAGCCATCATAAACAGCAACATCTTCTTTTCCAACTAAGGTGAAGGCCAGTTTGAGCACACAGGCGGTCACGCCTGAGCCACAGCTGGTGATGACCGGCATATTCATATCAATGCCTGCTCCCTTGATTTTCCGGCTCAGTTCTTCTTTCGGTAATAGCGTGCCATCAGGCGCATAAAGACTGGTGTAGGGCAGGTTCAGCGCGCCGGGGATATGACCAGCCCTGAGGCCGGGGCGTGGCTCAGGCTCATTTCCTTGAAAGCGCGCCGCGCCACGGGCATCCACAATTTGTGTTTCAGGCTTACCGATGACCTCTGATACCTCTTCAATTGACCGGAAAAGCGAGGCATTAAAGCGGGCTGTGTAGCTTGAGGGGGGATATGAATTCACTTCTGTTGTAACCGGGCGGTTTTTAGCACACCATTTGGCAAAACCACCATCGAGAACGTACACAGCTTGATGTCCCATATTTTTAAACATCCACCATGCACGGGCGGAGGAGCGAATATCACTGTTATCATATACAATGATTGTATCACTGTTTTTGATGCCAAGGGCTGAAATAACAGATGCAAAATGTTCAGGGCCAGCCAGTGTATGGGGCAGCGGACTGTCGGGTAGCGAGGCTGCGTCAATATCAAAAAACAGCGCGCCGGAAATATGGCCTTCCCCATATTCCATTTTGCCTGAACGGCCTGTAGCCGCCATATGCAGGGAGGTATCCAGAAT
>JBNKGK010000047.1:0-14303 GCA_050289785.1 Kordiimonas sp. | reverse complement strand
AAACCCCGCTGACACGCAGGCTTTCAAGCGCTTTATCGCCCAGCACCAGGGGGGTGATGGAATAGCGGTTCATCTCTGTTATCACTTCAGCTAGTGGTGAGTTCCTGAATTCCAGCCTGCCGTTTAGCCAGGCTGTTACACGGTTTATATCAGCATCCTGAATGGGGGCATTGAGGCCTTCTTCATTAAAGGCCAATTGTTGCCCAGCCTGCAGCCGGGGCCGCTCTGCCTCACTGCCAGCATGTTGCACATCCGCTATCACTTCCACCAGGCCATCGAGCACAGAAACGGTGACGATGCCTTTGTTGTCATACACATTAAACCGGGTGCCAAGCGCGCGGGCGCGGCCCTCACCCACATAGACATCAAAGGGGCGATCCGCATCCGGGGCTACATCAAACAGGGCTTCGCCCTGCAGCAGGCGCAGGGTGCGGCCCGTGCCCGTATAGGCAAGCTCCACATGGCTATCTGTGTTCAAATGCAGGCGGGAACCATCAGGCAAGGTATAGGCCGTTTGTTCGCCGATGCCGGTTTGATACTGCAGCGATAAACTATTGTTATTGTGCTGCACCACGAACACCCCAAGCGCACACACTAACATCAGCCAGGCGGCGGCAAGGCCATATCCCCACCAGTTTTGCTGGCGGGCAGGTGTCGTGCCTGGCCGTTGCCCGGTGGGGGCAGCATCATCAAGCAGTGCGATCATATCAGGCCGGTCTTTCAAGTCGTCAGCAAGGGCCCAAACATCCAGGCAGTCATCCAGCTTGCCTGCATTGTCCTTCTCTTCTGCCAGCCAGCTATTGTAAGCTTGCTCTTCCTCTGCCGTGAGTGCGCTTTCTATCCGGCCTTCCTTCAAGCGGGTCAGCCAGTCTGCTTCCGGCAGCACCAGATCTATGCCTTTCAGCACAGGGTCGCCTCTTTTTCCACCATCTGTCATGTCACTTGCTCCAGCCGGGATTTGAACACAGAAAGGGCCTGCGCTACATAGCGACGGGCTGAACGTTCTGAAATGCGCATATCCACGGCAATTTCCTTGTAGGTCATATTTTTTAATCGGCTCAGCAGGAAGGCACGCTGAATGTCAGGGGGCAGGTGCGTCACACACTGTGCCACGATATCCACTTTCTGGCGCCATTCCAACTGGTGTTCCGGTGTTTGCTGGCTGGCCAGGTCAGGGTCTGGCTGTACGCTGTTTTTATGGGCCTGACGTACATGATTACGGCGATATCGATCACGGATCAGGTTGCGTGTCATGGTCAGCAGATAAGGGAGCGGATCGGCGCAGATGTCCTGAATATTTTCCATGGAGGAAAGGCGCACAAACACATCCTGCACCACATCAGCAACATCATTGTCATGGGCCATGTACCGGGCAGAAAAGCGTGTCAGCACATCATGATGGGCAGTATAGAGAGACTCAACCACCGCCCTTTGAGCGGTGTTGGTATTCTCTGTTTTTTTGCCCCAAAAGCGCATGTCGCCTCTTCCTTATGCCGCAAAAACACATGTCCCCCATAGAAGAATACGCATCAAAAATTAAAAGCGGCCAAAAAAATCTGAAAAAATTGTGATTAGGGAAAAAAAGCGCTAAAGCTAGGGAAATCAGGTCTATTCGCAAGCTTGAAGATAAAATATAACAACGATTATATCACAGCGACAAATATATTGGGCAGAGGAAACGCAGGCATGAAAAGACGCTTTTATGCACTGATGCTGTTGGTGACATTCACCTTGGGTGGGCTTGGCTATTGGGCGGCAACACACCGCCAGTTATCGGCAAACCTGCCAGATGGCACAGAGGCCATTTATTATTGGGGCACGGATATCATGCCTCATGACGATTTTGCTGAAAGCCGTGAGGTAACGATAGACGGTGAAGCCTTCCTGTTTATTCCTGCTGCAGATAAGCCCATGACCATCTATACCCGCCTGATGGTAGTGACCGTAATTGGTGAAACAGCGATGCGGATCAATGCCTTTGCCGATAAAACCGGCGAGCAGATTGATGTGCTCAAGGGCCGGGTGCTGGCCAAAAAATCCTATGAGTCCCGTTTCAATGAAACTGCTGATATGGAAAGCGGGGAAATGGTGATGATCAACAGCACCATCGACCTCATGGAAGAAGAAATTTATGACGCCGAAGAGCTGCATAAATGGAACGCGAAATTTGATTTGCCGGAAGAGCTGCTAAACAGCGTGCAGTTCAGGAAATAATATCTGTCATACCCGCGAATGCGGGTCTCTCGAGCAAAGGTTTAGCCGGGACTAAGATGCCCTTCCTCTGGCCTTGCGGCCTTGCCGGGCATGACAGTTGAGAGACAGGCATCACCGCCTACCGAATAGTTTCTCGATATCGGAAAGTTTCAGCTCCACATAGGTGGGGCGGCCATGGTTGCACTGGCCGGAATGTGGGGTGGCTTCCATCTCGCGCAACAGTGCATTCATTTCATCCACGCTCAGGCGGCGGCCTGCCCGCACGCTGCCGTGGCAGGCCATGGTGCCACACACATCACCGAGGCGTTCCTTGAGGGATAGGGTTTCATCCAGCTCAGTCAGCTCATCGGCCAGGTCGTGCACAAGGCCTTTCACATCCAGCTTGCCCAGCATGGCAGGCACTTCCCGCACCATGATGGCCCCGTCCCCAAAGGGTTCGATAATCAGGCCTAGGCTGGCCAGCTCTTCCATGCGTTTGATGAGCCGTTCGGCCGGGCCTTCTTCCAGTTCCACCACTTCGGGCAGCAGAAGGGCTTGGCGTGCCACACCATTTGCATCCATCTGCTTTTTCATGCGCTCATAAACAAGGCGTTCATGCGCGGCGTGCTGGTCAACAAGCACGATGCCGTCTTTGGTCTGGGCCACAATATAAGTGGCGTGCACCTGCCCGCGCGCGGCCCCCAGGGGGAAATCTTCCAGGCTGGTGGCGGGCGCAGGTGTGGCCATTACAGGGCTTGCCTCTGGCTGCGGGGCGCTCGGCGCGCTGATATCGCTGCGCCTGTCAAACGCCAGTTGCTCGCTTTCGCCAAAATGGCCAGTTGCGGTTTCTGCCGGGGCGTAAACACCATCAAAAGCGGCTGCAAAACCTTTGGGCAGGTTTGGGCGTTCCTGCTGTCTGCCATAGGGCAGGGCGGGGCCGCCGTCATGGGGGCGAATGGCACCAAGGGCCGCATTCGCTACGGTGGTGGAGGCCCGATGCCCCGCTTCTGCCAAGGCATGGCGCAGGGCCGAAACAATGAGGCCGCGTACAAGGCCTGCTTCCTTGAAGCGCACCTCTGCTTTGGCCGGGTGCACGTTCACATCCACAAAAGCGGCAGGCACATCCAGAAACAGGGCAAGAATAGGGTGCCTGTCCCGTGCCAGATAATCCTGATAGGCACCGCGCACAGCTCCGTTTAACAATCTGTCTTTCACCGGCCTGCCGTTCACGAACAGATACTGGTGTTGGGCATTACCCCTATTATAGGTGGGTAGGCCTGCAAAGCCGGTGAGGCGCAGCCCCTCGCGTTCGGCATCAATTTCCAGTGCGTTTTCCCTAAACTCGCGGCCAAGGATACTGCCGAGCCGCTCGAGCCGCGCATCCCCTGCCAGATTACCAATTGGTGGGGCAGAAAAGCTGGTGCGGTCGCCGTCTGACAGCGAAAAGGCAACATCCGGGTGCGCCATCGCCAGCCGTTTGATCACATCGCCCGCTTGGCCATATTCTGTGCGGGCGGTTTTCATAAATTTCAGGCGGGCTGGTGTGGCGTAAAAAAGATCACGCACTTCAATGCGGGTGCCCTCGCCAAAAGCTGCCGGTTCCACCTCATGTTTGGTGCCGCCTTCCACGCGCACGGCCCAGGCATCAGCGGCTCCTTTCGCGCGGGAGCTAACAGTCAGCCGCGCTACCGCGCCAATAGAGGCCAGCGCTTCCCCCCGGAAACCAAGGGAAGCGATGTTCACGAGGTCTTCATCCCGCAGCTTGGAAGTGGCGTGGCGCTCTACGGCAAGCAACAGCTCATCGGCTGTCATGCCACAGCCATTATCGGTGACCTGAATAAGGGCCTTGCCACCCTCACGCATAACCACATCAATGCGGGTGGCGCCAGCGTCAATGCTGTTTTCCACCAGCTCTTTCACCGCGCTTGCCGGGCGCTCAACCACTTCACCTGCTGCGATTCGGTTGATGGTGCGGTCGCTCAGAAGCCGAATGGCCCCGGCGGTTTCGGGTAAGTTATGTCGTGTCTGTGCAGTCATGGCCATAACCTAGCAAGAATTACAGCCAGAAAGAAGATAGGATGTGCATGACGCTTGTTATTTTGCTCTGTCTTGCCGCAATGACACGCCGTTTAAGCAATATCCGTACGGAAAACTTGAACGACTTCCGTTAACTTGAGTGCGCCATAAGCTTTCGTATGCGCCATTTCAAAATGAGCTTTATAAGAGGCTTCATCATCAAAACGCTCCCATAACATGAAGCGAGTGGGCTCTGCCGGATCATAGTGTAGTTGGAAGATGGAGCAGCCCGGCTCTGTTCTTGTGGCTTCACACAATTTTTGCAATTCGCTCTTGGCCAAACTTGCTCTTGCCGGGTCCGTAGCTCTAAGTTCTGCCGTGATATAATATCCTGATTTAAACATCTGAAGGTCCTGCTGTTTGATTTGTATTTTGGGTCTCAATAGGATTATGAAACCAATCCCCACATAACCAAATGGTTTGGGGAAAGCCCAAGTCAAGTGCAGCGGATTGAAGGAGCAGGTTTGAGTGCAACTTTCGTTAGTCGTTTACTACTTCAGATGAAACACGCTCGATGGAAATATTATCCGGGCGATATTGGCGCGGCTTGGCGGCCAGAAGGTCAGCCAGCAGCAGGCGCTTTTTCACAACGTCCAGATCTTTCTGGCCAGCGTTTGAGCGCACATCAGGTTCAGCATAGGCAAGGCGGGAAAGAAGCTCACGCTCGCTGGTACTTTTTGGGGCTGGTTCTTTAAATTTCTGGCCGGGGAACAGGGCTTCAAAAGCCTGACGGCCAGGGTTAATTTCCTGTGCGCGGGGCTCACCGGGGCGGGGTGGCGTCAGGTCTGCTTCTGGCGGCACCACCAACGGCGCTTTATCCACCACCTGAAACTCGTTGGGGCTGATTTTCTTGTTGCCGCAGGCTGCAATGCAGGTGGCAGCAATCACCAAGAGAGAAACAGACTTGAGATTCATAAATTACGCTCCTTCACTGGCTTTATTGCCAGCCTTCCCTTCATCCACGCGGGAATTATGTTTTAGAGGCTTTCTTGCTTGTCCGCAAGCCATCAAACAGCAAAAGACACACACCAATGCTGATGGCGCTGTCGGCCACGTTGAAAACATAGAAACTATAACCCGCCCAGTGCAGATGAACAAAGTCCACTACGGCCCCGTGCAGGAAGCGGTCGATGATATTACCAATCGCGCCGCCAATCACCATAGCCAGCGCCACGGCCTCCAGTTTTCTCTCTGATTGGGTGAGCCATTTTATCAGCCACAGGCTTACGCCAATCGTAAGTGCCACAATGCCCCATTTGCCAAGCGCATCCCCGATGGGCAGGCCCATGGAAATGCCTTTGTTCCACACCATGGTGAAATTCAGGAAGGGCAGAAGGGCAATGCTGCCCTTTTCTGGCAGGTTCAGGCCGTTTAAGACCCACCATTTGCTGGCCTGATCCGCGATAAGGAGAATCAGGCCATACAGCAACCCCGGCAGAAAATAGGGGCCCGGCTTCATCAGGCGGCTGTGTCCTGTTCGGCCACGGCCTCATGGCAGCGGTGGCACAGGTCGCCATTTTCTGTCACCTCAGGGGAGACAACCCAACAGCGTTCACATTTATCACCGCCTGCAAGCCCAGTTATCACAGCTACGCCCTTCACATCTTCTAGGGAGAAAGCACCTTCCGGTGCGACCCCTTCTTCTATGGTTGCTGATGAGGTGATGAAATTCTCGGCCAGATCCAGCCCTTTAAAGGCGGCCAGATAGCTTGCATCTTCCACATAAACGGCGACATTAGCCTGCAGGCTGGAGCCAATGCGTTTTTCCCGGCGGTCCACTTCAAGCGCACCGGTGACCACACGGCGCAAGCGGCGAATTTTAGCCCATTTTTCACCAAGGGCCTTATTCTGCCAGTCAGCCGGTGTTTCCGGCCACAGGCGCAGGTGCACACTTGGGGCATCGGTGCCAAAGCGAGCCTGCCACACTTCCTCTGCCGTGAAAGAAAGGATCGGTGCAAACCATGCTGTGAGGCGGTTAAACACCTCATCCAGCACGGTGCGGGCCGCCCGGCGGCGTGTGGACGCCAGGTCATCACAGTAGAGGCAATCTTTCCTGATATCGAAATAGAGTGAGGAAAGCTCAACAATACAGAATTGATACAGCGCCCTATAGATGGGGTTGAAATCAAATTCTGCTGCCCGCGCGCGGATCAGTTTATCCAGTTCAGACAGGCGGTGCAAAATGAATTGCTCCAGCTCTGGCATGTCTGCCACAGGCAGGCGTTCTTCTTCGCTAAAGCCCTCAAGGTTGCCAAGCAGATAGCGCATGGTGTTCCTGATCTTGCGGTAGGCATCTACTTGCCCCTGAATGATCTGGTCGCTGATGCGCATGTCTTCCATATAATCCACGGAAACGGTCCAGAGACGCAGGATATCTGCCCCGTATTTATCCACGATGGTGTGCGGGGAAACGGTGTTACCGAGCGATTTGGACATCTTCCGGCCTTCACCGTCCATGGTGAAACCGTGGGTCAGCACGTTTTTGTATGGCGCTACACCACGAGTGCCGCAGCTTTCCAAGAGGCTGGACTGGAACCAGCCCCTGTGCTGGTCTGATCCTTCAAGATACAGATCAGCCGGGGTTTGCTGGCCTTCGCGTTTCTCCAGCACAAAAGCGTGGGTACAGCCGCTATCAAACCACACGTCGAGAATGTCATGCACCTGCTCAAAATCATCAGCATTATAGGTGTCACCAAGCAGCTCCTGTGCAGACACCTGCACCCAGGCATCGGCGCCGCCTTTGCGCACAGCATCCACAATGCGGTTATTCACGGCCACATCCTGCAGAATTTTGCCAGTATCCTTGTTCACGAACACGGTGATCGGCACACCCCAGGCGCGCTGGCGCGAGATCACCCAATCGGGCCTGTCTGCGACCATGGCCTCAATACGGTTTTTACTGATGGCCGGGAACCAGTTTACATCTTCACGGATGGCTTTCAGGGCCTTGTCCCGCAGGCCTGTTCTCTCCATGGAGATAAACCACTGCGGCGTGTTCCTGAAGATCAACGGGGCTTTAGAGCGCCAGCTGTGAGGGTAGCTGTGGCTCAGTGTGCCTTTGGCCTTGAGGGCACCAGCCTCTGTGAGAAGCGCACACACATCATCTGCCACTTTATACACATGCTTGCCGGTGACGAGGGTGACATGATCATAATAGCAACCTGCTTCGTTCACGGTGTAGGGCACCTCAATGCCGAACTGCAGATGCGCCACCTGATAGTCATCATCTCCGTGACCTGGTGCTGTGTGTACAAAGCCGGTACCGGCGTCAACGGTGACATGGGAGCCGGGCAGCATCGGTACATCAAAATCGTAATAGCCCTGGCCTTCCGCATGGCCGCGCCATGGGTGGGCCAGCACAGCCCCTTCAAAGGTGCTCCCGGCAGGATGGGAAATCACCAGATAGTTTTCTATGCCTGCGCGTTTGACGAAGGCCACTACCAGTTCTTCTGCGATGATGAACCGTTCACCGATTTGTGCCAAACAATCTTCACCGACTTCCGTTACTTCGAGAAGGCAATAGGTGATATCTGGTCCATAACAAACCGCACGGTTGGCAGGGATGGTCCATGGTGTTGTAGTCCAGATCACCACTTTCGCGTCCGCCAGCTCGTCACTTGGGGCTTTTACAAAAGGAAAGGCCACGTCAATCTGCGTGGACGTATGATCATGATATTCCACCTCAGCTTCCGCCAGAGCGGTTTTTTCTACCGGTGACCACATCACAGGTTTGGAGCCACGATACAGCGCGCCAGACATGGAGAATTTCAACAGCTCTTCCACAATGGTGGCTTCGGCTTCAAAGTCCATAGTCAGGTAAGGATTTTCCCAGTCCGCGAAGATGCCGAGGCGTTTGAACTGTTCCCGTTGTACACCAACCCAATGATCAGCAAATTCCCGGCACTCCTTGCGGAATTCCACAGGGTCCACTTCATCCTTGTTTTTCTTTTTTTTGCGGTATTTTTCCTCGATTTTCCATTCGATCGGCAGGCCGTGGCAATCCCATCCGGGGATGAAGGGTGCATCCTTGCCCTGCATCTGCTGTGATTTGACAACAATATCTTTCAGGGTTTTCTGCATGGCGTGGCCAAAGTGAATGTCACCATTGGCATAGGGAGGGCCGTCATGAAAAATGAATTTTTCCTGGCCTTTGGCGTTTTCACGCAGGGCTTTATAAATATCCTGCTCGGCCCATTGTCTCAGGAACTCGGGTTCACGTTTTGGCAGGCCCGCCCGCATGGGGAAATCTGTTTTGGGCAGGAAAACGGTATTTCGATAATCTCGTTTATTTTCGTTAGCAGACATAACTGTCGGTCTCGCTTTTCAGTGCCGCCCCATGTTTGTGGTGGGCGCAGGCAAAATGAATTCTGGTAAAACTACATGATGAAAACCCCGGTCGCTACGCTAGAGCGCCGGGCCAGTAATTCGTATGCGGGTAGCGGGGGTAAAACCCTTTATTCTATACATCCGTTGCATGGCCGCACTTTTAGCAGTGCCGGGCGGGTGCTGCAACGTAAAACAGGGCCACTCATCTTATAGAGTTTAATCTTCCCTTCGTATGAGGATCTTACGCTGAGCTTCAATGGGCAGTGTTTTGCCGTCCTTGATGCGCCGTTCTCGGCCTTTATAGGCTTCGGGCTGCTTGTTAATGCGTCGTTCCGGCCCGGTATAGCCGAGGGCGCGTACCATGGGGCGGGTTTCCTTTAGCACACCTTCCACAGCGCGCATCAGGGAGGCACCGGTAAAGGGCATGATCGCGATTTTATTCACACCGGCGTCCCGTGCTTCGATAACAGATTCACGGCTTGGGCTGTGAACGCCGTAGATGATTGGCGCAATTGACGTAGGGCCACTGGTGAGCCGGATAAATTTACAGAAATCAATACCACTCAGTTTGGGGAAGGTTTCTTCCACAATCAGCAGATTAAAGCTGCGGTTTTGCAGCTCCATTACCGCTTCCTGATCATGCTCCGGTACAAAAATCCTGGGCACTTTGTGTTGCTTCAGAACTTCTTTTATGCCACTCGCAGCTTGTAAGTTGGCAAAAGCCAACATCACCCGCAGGTCTTCCATTGCTATCGGTTGTAACACAGATCTGACCCCCCGTCATTTATCGTGCAAACTGAATCTAGCGCGGGAAAAGGCCGTGGCGCAAGCGCGGGATGATTTTAATTCAAAGCTATGGTGTTTTAACGTAGTGGTTTTGGGTGTTGTGTCAGATAGTGATCCAGAGTGGGAGGCAGGAGATGACCTCGCGCATTTTCCGGCTCACTGAGGATGGTTTTTGCGATGAGGCTATCCTTAACGATTTGAGCCTTTAGGTCTTCCAGGCCCTCAAATTTGGTTTCAGGCCGGATGAAAGAAACAAGTTCCACTTTTACGTGCCGATCATAAATATCCCGCTTGAAATCAAAGAGATGCACTTCCAGGCGTACGTCTCTTTTATCGAACGTAGGTCGGCGACCAATATTGGCGACTCCATCATGAACAGTCTCCTCCCCTTCGATGAGCACCCGCACGGCATAAACGCCTAGCTTGGGTTCCAGACATTCCCCCAGTTCCACATTGGCGGTGGGGAAGCCGATGGTTCGGCCTCTTTGGTCTCCCTGTGATACTCTGCCACTGATCGCCCACCAATGGCCCAGGAGGCCCGCGGCTTTGCGGGCTTTGCCGTCTTTCAGGACATCGCGCACCAGGCTGGATGAATACACCTCACCAGCATAACCCTCTAGCCCAAAAGTAACAGGTTCGATCACGCTGAGGCCAAAACCTTCCATCTCGCCCATCCAGGCCAGCACATCTGTGCCGCCGCCACGCTTGTTGCCAAAGCGGTAATCATAGCCCACACACACATGCAGGGCACCAAGGCCGTGAACCAGAGTATCCAGTACAAAATCCTGTGCGGGCATGGCTGCCAGGGCTTGGTCAAAAGGCAAAACCAGAAGCTGGTCCACCCCAAAATGTTCCAGTAGCTGGGCGCGTTCGCGGAAGGGGGTTAACCGGAAAGGGGGGGCGTGGGGTGCAAAAAAATTAACAGGATGAGGTTCGGTTGCTACGACGGTGAGGGGAAGACCCATTTCCCGTGCAATGCGGCCCGCTTCACCAATAACCACCTGATGGCCTCGATGAAAGCCATCAAAATTGCCAAGGGCTACAACAGAGCTCTTCTGGGCTTCGTTCACTTCGTCTATATGACGGAACAGGCGCATATATGCTGCATCTCCACCTGGTATTGTATCGGTAAAATATGGGTGCGGTATATACCAACATTCCTTTTGTCTCTAGTTTTTTATCACGTGATGTTTTCGGGAAAGATTGTCTGATTCTATCAATTGACGCCTTAATATCGTGCCAGATAGGATATCCTTCAAAAATACAGACATGCAAGGGGAACAGATATGTCGACGCGAGGACTGGGGAACCGTTTGGCTAAATTATTGTGTGCGCTCACAATGGGTATAATGAGCACGGCTTCCTGGGCAGATGACAAAGCAGATGTTATTCAGGTACCTGCATTCGAGGTGCCGCGTTTTTCTGCCTATATGAGCGAGGAGACGAAGGCGGGTGTTATAAAGGGGCGGCAGCTATACGAAAAAGCGGCGAGTGTTTGTAATAAGTATGAAATGAAGGATGGCGCTTCCATTCGGGCATGTGAGGCCAAGGTTTTCCCTCCTATTATTGCAGAAGCGCGCAAGATTTATGATGTTAATATTCAGCCTCAAGAAATCGCAGGTATATATACGGATGTAGTAACCCCTGCTGAAGGAGTACCCGAGAAAAACCGGAACCGGGTGTTGATCAACATGCACGGGGGTGGCTTCAAATATGGCGCTCGTTTTGGCGGGCAATTGGAGGCGATGCCGATAGCAGCTATCGGCAAATATAAGGTAGTCGCTGTGGATTATCGTATGGCGCCCGAACACCGCTTTCCTGCCGCCAGCATTGATGTTGAGAAGGTGTACCGTGAACTGCTCAAACGCTATCCGCCTGAAAATATCGGTATTTATGGCTGCTCGGCAGGTGGCCGTTTGACAGGGGAAGCTATTGCTTGGTTCCATAAAGAAGGGCTGCCCTCTCCTGGGGCTGCGGCCATCTTATGCTCTGCGCCGACCCGGCTGGATGGTGATACAAATTATTATGCAAATGCTTTGATGGACAGAAAACCAAGGACGGTTCAGGATGTGAAATATTGGGAAGGCGTGGCAGAGGATGATCCGCTGGCTTTTCCGGGTGAATCCATGGAAATGCTGGCGATTTTCCCGCCTTCTCTGCTGATGACATCTACGCGTGATTATTCAGTTAGCCCGATGGTGTCTATGCACTCCAAGCTTGTGAGGCTGGGCGTTGAGACAGAGTTGCACATGTTCGAAGGCTTCTTCCATGCCGGTTTTCTGAATATGTATGTACCTGAAGCAAAAGAGGCCGCAAAGACTGTGGGCAGATTTTTCGATAAACATTTAGGCACTGCAATGAAATAACGCTTACCGCATGCGCCCGTGCGTTATTTTAAGTGTACGGGCGTTGCCTCAGTTCGGGCGGCTGGGAACATACAACATGGCTTCGCCGGTTAGCACCGTTGTGTCGCCAACGCAGCATTTGGTTTCCAGCTTCACCCGATTCTTTTCTTCAATGATTTCTGTAACGAAAATTTCAACATCAACGGTGTCATCAATTTTCACAGGGGCGACAAAACGCACAGACTGGCTCATGTAAACGGCCCCTTCTCCGGGAAGCTGGGTGCCGAGCACGGCTGAAATGAAGCTTACTGAGAGCATACCGTGGGCAATACGTTCGCCAAAACGTGTCTTTTTTGCGTAGTCATCATCGAGGTGCAGCGGGTTATGATCCCCTGATACGTCAGCAAAAGCACAAACCAGGTCTTCCGTGATTTCACGGGACACCGACTCTTTCATACCGACGGATAAATCCTCAAAATAATATCTTTTTAACACGATTTCTGCTCCCCTTAACAACTCAGGCTCAATACTTCCCCAACAGCATTTGGTCAGTGGTTTAGCTTACTCAGCCGCGGAAAAACAGAGAAAAAAGCCATTATTTGGACGCTTCGGTGCAATAAGTCGCAGAAGTAATTGAAACTTAGCGATATTTGGGTTAACCAAATCTTCACTACATAGGGGCTAGGGTTCCTGACATGAGTTGATGGCATCGGGTTACCGATGCTGCGGGTGCTAAATCAAATATTGAGGAAATACAATGGCCGTTGATATGGGTATGCCGATCCTGATCGTCGACGACTACAAGACAATGTTGCGAATTGTACGCAATCTTTTGAAACAGCTTGGTTTCAATAATGTAGATGAAGCTACAGATGGTGCTATGGCGCTTGAAAAAGCTCGTGCTAAAACATATGGGTTGATTATTTCCGATTGGAACATGGAACCTATGACAGGTTATGAGCTTCTGAAGGAAGTAAGGGCTGATAATCAGTTGAAATCGACCCCCTTTATTATGGTCACGGCTGAATCAAAAACAGATAACGTGATTGCAGCGAAAAAGGCAGGTGTGAATAACTACATCGTGAAGCCCTTCAATGCTGCAACGCTCAAGCAAAAACTGGTTGCCGTTCTCGGAGATTTCTAGATGGTAAACTCGGAGCTTCCAAAACAGATACAGATGCTGGTTGATAGTTTAAGGAAGCAAAATACAGCAAAGCTTTCCCTGACAGATGTAGCGTCTGTTACGGAGGTCTTGATTGGAACCATGCAGGTTTTCTTCAAGTCGATTGATACGGCTGTATATCGGGAATGCCGCTCGCTTTCAGATTATATTTCCAATGCCAAAAAGGAAATTGCGGCTTTACAGCCGGTTGATCTGGAGAGTGCCAGGATTCCCCGGGCCGGGCTCGAGCTGGATGCTATTGTGCAGCAGACGGAAGAAGCTACCAACACCATTATGGAGACAGCTGAAGAGATCATGGCCCTGGACCCGGCTGACATGGAAACCTATGTGAGCACGACCCAGGATGGCATGATGCGCATTTTTGAGGCGTGCTCATTTCAGGACATCACGGGGCAGCGTATTTCCAAGGTGGTGGAAACACTTGCTCATATTGAGCAGCGTGTGATGGAACTGAAAAACCTTCTGGGTATTACAGAAGAAGATATTGCCGAAGCCAACAAAGGGGATGAGCAGGTTCATGAAGATAAAGCGCTTCTGTCTGGTCCGGCCCTTGAAGGGGAAGGGATAGGTCAGAACGAGGTTGATGCCCTGATGAATGAAGGGGCGGCGGCTACCGCGTCACAGAAGCCTAAGGTCACCCCAAAAGCAGATGCTGCCCCGGCTGCAAAGCCTCAATCCAAGCCGGAGAAACCAGCGGCGCCAAAGGTGGAAGCGCCTAAAGCTGTGAACCCCAAAGCGCTGGATGCCATGTTTGAGGAGGATTTTGATCCAATCGGTGATTTGGCGAAAGCTGAAGAAGAGTCTGCTAAAGAAGAAGCCAAGGACGAGAAGAAAACTGAAGAGAAAGCCAAGAAATCCAAGGATGCTGATATAGACCTTCCTTCCGGAGAAGAAGTAAGTCAGGATGATATCGACGCCCTCTTCGGCTAAGCCTTAATGCGAAGCCTAACCAGACCAGACATTTTCTTACCAGACAAGCTTTTCCAACAGGGCATGAGGTATTGGTTTTTCTTCGCCAAATAAAGTTTTAAATTCAGAGACTTCCAGAAACCCACGCCCCCTCACCACTTCATGAAGTTGGGGAAGGCTGTCTCTGTGTATGCCGCCTGCTACAAGGAGGCTCTGGAAACCGGCCGCCCTTGCGCCCGCCATATCCGTTTGCAGGCTGTCCCCCACCATCAGAACGTTACCGCCTGCTAATGTTGGTTCCATATTCACTTCGGTGAGGCAGGCCAGCATGGCCTCTTTTTGTGGCTTGCCAAACCATGCCACAGTGCCCCCCATATCGGTGTATAAATCAGCAACAGCGCCAGCACAGGAGTAAAGTCTGCTGCCCACATGAACCACGCGGTCAGGGTTTGCACATAAAAAAGGTGTTTCCCTTTCAAGAGCCA
>JBNKGK010000046.1:0-14478 GCA_050289785.1 Kordiimonas sp. | reverse complement strand
CCAAAGAGTGTGTGGCATTCAGGGGAATCGAATGAATGGCGAGAAATGCCGCTAAACACCAAAATAGCAAAAAAGAATGCTAAAGTCGACTACAGGGCATTATTCGTTTATGTTTTGTACTCATTTCGTTGAGTAAAAAAGATTCATTCGATTGCCCTGTGCTCAGCCAGTTTGGCAAAAGTGACCTGGGCAATTTCTTCAGGCTCTGGCGGGCCCGGGCCATAACGGGGCATCAACCAGCCACACAGCTCATCCCAGTGCTTTCTCTGTATAATTCATCCATGCACTGGCTTTGCCCTGAAAGCCCGTTCCAGAGCCCCCTCATCACTACCCTTATGCCCCACAACGATCAAACCAAGCTGGCTGGCCTGATCTGCTGTCGTGTGCACATAAAGCCACCGGTCTAAGCACTGATAAAGCCTCTGGTGCCAGTTCTCCCCCAATGCAAACTGACCGGTTGGCTCTCCCCACTCACAACTGTCACCCTGCATGATCATCCATGGAAGCTGCGTGAAGTTCATCGCCCGGGCGAGAGAAATACGCCCTTCACCGGCATAGCCCTTCATCCGTTGCTGATACACTGCCAGAAGACTGGTAGAGGCAAGGCCCACACCTCCCATAATATCCCCGCAACTGATGGAGCCATGATCCTGTGGCCGTGATGCGCCGCCATACTGAAGCATGATGCCAAGACGGTGCGCCACATCATCAAGGCAGTTATGTATCACAACATCTGCCCACCGCACCAGGCACCATACGTCTCAAACTCTTCAAAATCGGCGCATCAAAATCTCAATGCCCGACGCTTACCCTTACAAAGACATCTTCTTCAA
Organism: Kordiimonas sp.; assembly: GCA_050289785.1. Classification (GTDB taxonomy): domain Bacteria; phylum Pseudomonadota; class Alphaproteobacteria; order Sphingomonadales; family Kordiimonadaceae; genus Kordiimonas. The sequence goes on along the minus strand of JBNKGK010000046.1, from coordinate 13,645 downwards.
TGCCTGGGCCGCCCTTGCCCCCACATAATGCAAACAAGCGGCATATCCAAAACGCGGACAGAAAAACAGAACTCCTCCGGGAAGTGTCAATACATAACCGCTTACGGCGGAGGGGCGTTTATTCTTACTAAATGTAGTTACCTTTAGGCATTTCGAATCAAGCAGACAGATCATTGCTATATATTATTGCTATATACATATATCCGCAGTATAATAAAAAAAGATTGAACTAAAAATGGGAGAAGGCTAGTGCTTACAGGGTCAGTCTTTGAAAACAATCGAACACAGTCTGTCAGGTTGCCTGTTGAAACGCGCTTTTCTGCTACAGTCAAGAAAGTCATCGTGCGTGTTGTCGGAAGGGACCGAATTTTATCCCCTGTTGAAAATACGTGGGATAGCTTTTTTCTGTCAGATAAAACAGTGAGTGAGGACTTTATGGCTGAGCGGGCTTCGCAGGATCAGCCAGAGAGAGAAGCCTTTTGATGTTGCGATATATGCTTGATACCAATATTGTTATTTATGTCATTAAACGCAAACCTATCACTGTATTAGATATATTTAACAATCACGTTGGCCAAATGTGTATTAGCTCCATTACCTTGGCAGAGCTATTACACAGAGTGGAAAAAAGCACACAGCCACAACAGAATTTACACCGTGTTGAGGATTTTGTCTCACGCTTGGATGTTATAGACTATGGTCCTAAAGCAGCCGCTCACTATGGTGACATTCGTGCTAATCTGGAACGCAGAGGCACTCCTATTGGTGTTAATGATCTCCATATTGCGGGACATGCTCGAAGTGAAGGGCTTACAGTTGTGACAAACAATTTGCAAGAATTTGAGCGCGTTGAAGCTCTGCGTTGTATCAATTGGTTATAGTATAATGGAAGCAGTACCAATTAGAGATGACTGCATTTTAGAATCCGCCAGGAACTGCCATACAAAATGTCATACATGTCGTTGTGAGCTTACTCACGTTAACTATAAATATTGATATATTACAACATGTTAACAGGGAGGCAATAGCAGGTTCTCAGTTCTCCGACTCCGCCATAAAAACTATGTAATGTATTGAAATTACAATATTTTGGTTATTTGCACTTGTAGTGCATCCCACTTTTCGTCCCAATTATTTTGATTGCATAATCAGATAATACGGCCTCTCCGCGAAAATTAATCCATAGACAAATAACACTTTCACTTGCAAACTGACTTTCTTTGAAATGGGGGGGGGTAACATGAAAATATACTTAATTTTCTTGGCCATGCTAGCATTACAAGCCTGTGCAACACCAAAATATAATTATGTGCCTCAATCTATAGACATCAGCGAACCGCCTATAGGTAACGTAAATGTTGCTAACATTGGCGATGTCCTTTTACGTCAGGGAACATATACTGAAAAAGACGCCATCAGAGTAAATCAAGAGTTCACTGTAGGTGCAATTGGTACCTATACTTTTTTCCCTGGGTATTTTGTTAAAGTCGGGCAGGATAAAAAAGCAGGTTATTTTTCACCGGAAATCGGGCCTGAAGGTGGCCGCGTCAAAGCTGGTATAATCACCGACCCGTACCAATCCATGCAAGTTTATCATGATAAAGACACAGTGTGTGGTGTATCCGTGTTTGGAGGAAAAGTCTGTAAAGACAATTCGCCGATTACAAGACTCACGCGCCCATCTCTGGAAGCCAATTCTTTTCAGCAAGCTCTAATATACAGTGGACGAGTGGGTAATAAAGTCACTATTGGATATAGAGAATCTTCTAATAATACAGCACGCCCTGCATTCAACAATGATGTCGAGTATGACCTTACCGAATCCCATATAATAGGATATAAAGGTGCCCGTTTAGAAATAATTGAAGCAAACAACCAAACAATTAAATACCGAGTGCTCCAAAACTTTAATTACGCGGCTCAATGATACCAAGTTCTATTCACTGCTTAATCTTTGAATTTTGCGACACCTAAAAAGGCCCAATTAGGTTTGTTGCCTTTGAGTGGTGTTGTAGCTTCATATTAGACCCCCTCCCTCCAATATATATAAGCAGTAGCTACGGGGGGTACTACGGGCCAAAATCAGGAATGGCTGTTTTCTGCGGTTTTTGAATGAACCAGTTTTGGCGCTGTTGGTTTGGTAGTACATACGGGGGTACTACCGTAGTACCTACGGGGGTACCCAGAAACTGTTTTTTCAGACTGCTTTTTGCTTGCGGTGGTGCGCTTCTCTCTAGCCTTTTCCTGCCATAGCAAAATAGCTTCCTCAGTCACGCCCCTCCAATCATTGGTGGGTTTAGCAGATCCGTTTTCGCCAAGGGTGCCATAATAAGTCAGACGGTACAGGGCTGGCTGGTTAGTGTTACCCCACCGCCCACCATGCTGAGTGATGCGTAGAAAGCCCAGAAAAAGAGCTTCATCTATCGCAAGCTTAACTCTATTGCGTGTCAGCCCATACTTTGAAAGCTGGTCATAGGTGGCTTTCAATCTGCCATTTTCCTGCCCTGCATGGTTGAGGTGTTCTATTTCCAGAAAATCAAGCAACCGCCTACAATAAATGGACTGGTGACGCCATGCAGGTGAACACACCATACTTTGTGCATGCCATGCCCAAGGTTCATCTTTGGGGGGGACGCAAATCGTCCCCCCTTGCGGCCATTATGCCTATTTGACGAGCGGCCTGTGGTGTTGGGTTTTCCAAAGGCCATCATTCGCCCTCGACTTCATCATCATTTGCAGGAACAAGCGTTACCTCTGACTTCAACACATATCGCCCATGCGTGCCGGGGAACCTGCCTTTGTGTACTTCATGTATGGTTTCAATGGCAAGACCGCTATTCCGCAAATTGTAAATATAGGCAGACCAGCGCGGGGCCGGGTGTGTAAGGGGGGTAATGCCCTTGGAGCCTGCACGAAGACAGCTAGATGGGCAGTATGCCAGATCCAGCCACCTTCATCTGATGGTGGGTGGAGGGCATTGACCCCGCCTTATTTACCTTTTTCATTATCGCTACCCAGTGGGGTGTGCCAGCGCTCCGGTTTGATCTTGCCTTGTATAAGCCTTAGCCCAAGCCCCAGTATCGTCCCGACTGCTATCGCAATGGTTAAATCGGCAAGAATTGTAAGCAGCGCGGTGAGGATCAGGATCGCCAATTCTGATTTCGGCAGTTTCAGGCGTTCCTGCCATCTGTGAGGTTCGCTCATCGTCCATGCTGTGACAATCAAAAGCCCGGCCAAGGCAGGCAGGGCCAGCGCACCGGCAAAGGGGGCGGCAACAAGCATGGCACAGAGAATAGCCAGAGCATGGACGATACCGGCAACGGGTGTCTGTCCGCCTGCATTAACATTTGTTGCTGTACGCGCTATGGCCCCCGTTGCTGGCAGCCCCCCAAAAAGAGGAGAGGCGATATTTGCGGCCCCTTGTGCCAGTAATTCCGCGTTTGAACGATGGGCGCTGCCAATCATCCGGTCTGCAACAATCGCAGAAAGCAAGGATTCAATACCGGCCAGAAAAGCAATAGTGAGCGTGGCAGGCAATAATTCCAGAACTCTGGCCAGACCAAAACCCGGCAGTACGGGCCACGGAAGGCTGCGAGGAAGTTCCCCATAGCGAGAGGCAACCGTATCAACAGAGGGAAAGAAATAGGCTGCCAAAAGACTGGCTGCAGCAACCACAACGACAAGCCACGGCACCTTCGGTACGATACGTCTCAAGAACAAAATGCCTGCAACGCTTGCAACGCCCAATCCCAAGGCTGCGCCATCAATGCTGTCTCGCATTGACCACAGTTCACGGAGCTTGGGGAGAAATTCGGCAGATAGTGAAGCCCCATTCATGCCTGCAAGGTCTTTAATCTGGCTCACCGCAATCACAACAGCAATCCCAACGGTAAAACCTTCCACCACGGCTTCGGGTACATGCCTGATAAGGCGGCCAGCTCGTAACAATCCGGCAACGATCAGAATGACCCCTGCCATCAAGGATGCGACCAAGAGGCCGTCATACCCGTGATCGTGGATGACGCCATACACGACGACAATAAACGCTCCGGTTGGGCCGCCAATTTGCACTCTGCTACCGCCCAGTGCCGAGATCAGGAAACCAGCAACAACGGCTGTAACCAAACCTGCCTCAGGTGGTGCGCCAGAGGCTATCGCAATGGCAATACTGAGCGGTAAAGCAACCAGGGCCACAGTGATGCCCGCGAGCGTGTCCGACATAAACAGCTTGGGGGTATAGTCTTTCAGGGTTGTCAGTAATTTAGGTGTCATGGACGCGACAATATTACAGACTTGATCATTTGGCTACCGATTAGTGATAGACATGAAACACAATTTTTCCATAACAAAACCCCGACACGTCCTGAGTGGATCGGGATTGGATGAGGGCCAGAGTGTATCCATAGTGCTATAGTGGGGAATGGGGGGGACGCGGATACCGTTTCGTGTGGGAGCAAAGGATGCCCCAATATGACGCGGGGGTTTCATCCGGTGTTTTCACGGGAAAATGTTGCAGGGGCGCCTAATTATCATATGTATCTGACGCTGATGATTGATAGAGCGCCATCCAAGCTGTTTAGTGCATAGGCATTGCAATCATTTCCTGGTTGTCGGGTCGCTTAATTATTTGGGTTTTAAACTGCCATTCCCAAGAATATACAGGCACGGTAACCCGACCCTTTACGAGCCGGGTATTTCAGCATTAGTGATAAACTCAGTCCCAGAACCCATCTTCTCCGATAGAGAGAAGTCGGGCAAGGCCGAGAACCTTTCTGCGAACACGGGGATCATTGATTTGATAATATGCCTGTATCAGTTCATTCGTTTCCTCGCTCTCCCGCACATCCTGCGGGACAGCAACGCTGTAACCTGGAAGCTTGGTTTCGGCTTGTTCAAAGAAAAAGGATATAGGGGTATCCAGAACATGGGCAATCTTATAGAGGCGGCTGGCCCCGATACGGTTGGCGCCGCGCTCATATTTTTGGACCTGCTGGAAGGTCACGTCAATCTGATTTGCCAAATCTGTCTGGGACATGCCCGCCATCTTGCGGCGAAGGCGCAAACGCCCGCCTACATGAACGTCAACAGGATCAGGACTGAATAGTTGCCTTTTGGAAGGCTTTATGGGTGTCATTTCTTTCATGGTTTTTCCCCAAAGAGATGTATTTCCTAACTATCGCAACAGGCTCTCCTGTTGCATTATGGCCGGGTTATGACCACCGCCTAGGATATAGGAACTGTATTTGATAGTATAAATACCACTATAAGTAAAGTTTATAGGCACATATGTGCCAGTTACCCCCTTTGGAACTGAAAGCTGGCCAAATAAACTTAATGCTTGCATTGATTGCCATAAGATACAATACTAAGTTGTTATGGCTATCATAGCACTTGAGGCGAGTTTGCATGGATGTGGCATATTCACCCAGCCTTGAGCTGGAATATCTGAAAAAATTCGGAAACTGCCGATGTATCAAGGAGTTTGTTACACAGGTTAAGGATGCAATTGAGCGCCTTGGCTTTTACTCTTATGGCGTAACGCGGCTTGGGGCAACCGGAGAGCCGGAAGCTTATGTCAAGACCGTTTCGGACGCCATGTTCAAAAGCTATTTTGAGGGCGGCTTTTTCCCTTATGATCTGATGGTATCTGCCCTGAGAAGCAACAATCAACCCGAGCCTTTTTATCGCAGCAAAATCCTGACCTTTCTCGATAATGTGAATTACAAGATGGATATCTTTGACCAGAACCATGAGATTACGCGCCTGCTGCACAGTTATGGTTATGATGACCTGATCTCCATTGCCGAGGAAGCAACCAACAAACAGGGCAAGATTTTATTGACCCTAACCCCTGAGGGGGCAGACCTTCAGGAATTTTACGCCCATGTGGAAGAACATAAACTGCGCCTCAGGATGCTCGTACGGGTCATTGACTATATCGGCACAAGCAAGTTTGCTGACTACTGGCTCCCGGAGATGGATCCTAAGGAAATTCACCTCACGCCAAAACCTCTGGAGCTCATCAGGCTCATGGTGCAGGAAGATATCTTTATAGACGAAGCTGCAGAAAAACTCGGCAAAAGCCGCCATGTCTGCAACAAGCAATTGCGGGAACTTAAAGAGAAGCTTGAGGTTAAAACTTTACATGGCCTATCAAGCAAACTCACCCAGATGGGTTTGATCAATTAATAGGCACATTTTCTTTATCATATGGCAGATATGTGCCCTATGAACGTTGTTCACAATATGCGAACAACAATCTTTGCGAGTGTAAATATTATACTAAATTGCAAAAATATGTTGTAGTTGGCTAATATTTTCCCCATAAATCACTATTCAGGTTTTCCGCTCGAAAACTTATACGCAGGGGGGGGCAAAGCGCCATGGGTGAGACTATCTATGACATAAACGCTTTTCATAAAAAAAACCTCACCCCTCTCTATGTTCACTTGAGAGAGAAGGATCCAGTTGCCCGCTTTCGTATGGGAAGGAATAAACTTGTCTGGGTTTTAAGCCGACACGAAGACGTATCATATGCCCTTGGCAACTCAGGCCTGTTTTCTGCAAAGGCAATAGGAGAAGCCCTGCAGCCCGAAGGGATAAAGGAGGAATGCAAGCGGGATATGTTCCTGCTATCACAGGATGGCCGTGAACACAGGCGTAACCGTGACCTGATGAAACAGGCATTTACAGCCAAATCTGTGCAGGATGTTTTTCCGGCAATTTGTGAGTCTGCTGCCAGAATGATCTCAGCTATCCCATCAGGTGAAGAGATTAACTTCATCAATGATTTTGCTCACCCTTATATCACAACGGTGACGGATAAGCTTTTAGGTACCGATGACACCCTTACACAGGAAGAAATGGATATATGGCTTGGCGCGCTTGGCACTGTCATTGAAAATGCTGACCCTGAGCAGGTCAGGAAGACGGAAGATATTATCGAACGCCAGAACAAAAAATTTGCCGATACCGTTGCTAGAAAAAAGAAATGTCCCGGCCCTGACCTGATTTCGGAACTTATTCATGCGGAAATTGAGGGCGATAAATTCTCTGATACGGACCTATTGAATGCTGTTGAGCTGATTTATGTGGGCGGTTTCCATGCCCAGATACAGATGCTGTGCCGGGCCATGATCATTCTGTCACGCAATCCTGCCCTCATTGACACCCTCAAAGCGTCACCGGAAACCACACCAGTCTTTATTGATGAGGTACTACGCTACCAGACACTTGCCCCCGGCACGATCAGAAAAACCACGGAGGATGTGACCCTGCATGGCATGACCATTCCTGCCGGAGAAACAGTTATCTGCCTGATCAGTTCGGCCAACCGTGACCCGGACGTTTTCCCCGACCCGGATGTCTTTGATATCACCCGCAGCAATCTCAGAAAACATCTTGCCTTTGGCTATGGCCCTCATTTGTGTTTAGGGCGTACTTTGGCAAGAGAGCAAATGGTAACCGGCGTTGATATGCTGTTATCCCGTTTCAACCGTGTTGAGTGTCCGTCGGATGATGACATAGAGGAACATAGCACATGGATGTTCCGTCATATCCCGCTGCTTCCCATCACATTTTCATGAACGAACCTATCCATATGGAGATTTCAGGCATGGCCAAAAGATTGCTTCAACATACCAGCGTTGTATCCTGTTTAGTCATCTGTGCCAGCCATCAGCTACAGGCCGACAATGATACTGACCGTGCGGATGTGCTGGAAGAAATTGTTGTTTCCTCACAGAAAACGGAAAAGCCACTACAGGACATTGCCAATGCTGTCAGTGTTTTAAGCGCAGATCAGTTGGAAGCCGCTGGCATTGTCGGCCTGAATGGTCTGGAAGATGGCCTCATCCCCTCTTTAAGAATTCAGCCCTATGGCAGTACACCGACTTCCCTTGTCATGGCAATCCGGGGCTTTGGCCCCACAGACCCGGGACAAGGCACACGCGAGCCTTCCGTTGCGGTTTATAAAAACGGTTTTTATATAGGGCGTATTCAGGGCCTTGGTATGGAACTGGCTGATTTTGAGCGTGTAGAAGTGTTTCGCGGACCTCAGGGCAGCATCTTCGGACGCAACGCAGCTGGCGGTGCGGTCAACCTGATCACCAAAAAGCCGACGGGAGAGTTTGGGCTGAAGCAAACCCTGAGCTATGGCAATCTGGATGCCCTGCGCAGCATCACCCGCATTGACCTGCCAGAGTTTTCAGGCATTCGCATCAGCGCAGATTATATCCATTCAGAGCGTGATGGCTGGGTAAAGAACCTCGCCGAAGATCAGGCAGACTTTAACGGCTACAACAAGGATGCTGGCGGCGTCAGTCTCAGCGTGGATGTCACTGATGATGTTACGCTGGATTATGACTTTGACTTTTCCCATACGGAAGCGTCCATGAACTATTACCAGCTTGCGCAGGATAATTTCGGGCTGATTGGAGTGGAGCCTGCCCGTACCCGCGTGACCCGCTTCCCCATCACGCCCCTGAAACCAACCGTATCAGAAAGCCTGCTACATAGCCTGACAGTTGCGTGGCAGGCATCGGAAGAGATCACCGTTAAATCCCTCACCTCTTTCCGGAAACTGGATGAGGATACTAATGTGAACCTCGGAGGCGCAGCCTATTTTAACGGCCTGACCTTTCTGGAACTGGTGGATCAGGAACAGTGGACACAAGAGATACAGATACTCGGCAAGCATGACAGGCTGGAGTGGGTGGCCGGGCTTTACTATTTCGATGAAGAAATTGATCAGTCAAAGGACGATTATTTCTCACTGGACATCTTTGGCCTGATAACAGGCACACCCCTGACGCCTATCATTCCGCCAACCAAGTTTGATGTGTTGGCAACACAGGCTGATGTGCCGCTAGTGGCAACCAGTGCCAAAACAAAATCCAAAGCCATATACGGGCAAGCCACATGGACACCTAACGTACTAGATGACAGGCTGGATGTCACCGTTGGCCTGCGTTATACGGATGACGAAAGGGACGGCGCCCGCACAGTTGTCGGCACAACCCCTTTCAGCTTAAACGCTGACCATCTGGACTCAACCATTGCAGTTAAATACCAGTGGACTGACGGTGTTTCCAGCTATGCCAAATGGTCCACAGGTTTCAAGGCCGGTAGTGTAAGTATCAGGTCATTAAGCTTTATCCCTTATGAGCCTGAAGAAGTGGAAACATTTGAGGTCGGCTTGAAATCAGAGTTTCTGGACAAAAGACTTCGGGTCAATGCCACGCTATTCAGCACGAACATTAGCAATCCTCAGATCGATTTTGTGAACCCGATCAACCCAACTATTCTTGAAACCTTTAACGGTACGGAAACTGTTGAGATTGATGGTCTGGAACTGGAAATGTCCATGGTGCCTGTGCCGGGATTGGTGATCGGGCTGAACTATACCTATCTGGATGGCAAGATGCCGTTGCAGTCCAACCCGCTGGCTGGTGGCGCACCGGAGCAGTTTAATCTCGCCCAGACGCCGGAACACGCCGGTTCCCTGACGGTTGATTACACCTTCCCTGAATTACCTGTTGGCACGCTAATCGCTCATGCAGATATGACCGCTACAGACAAGTATCACTACATTACATCCGGCATACAGGAGCTGGATTCCTATGCGCTTATCAATGCCCGGTTGACACTGGCCGATATTCCTCTTGGTTCCAGCAAGGGCGGAGTGCAGCTTTCCCTCTGGGCCAAGAACCTGCTAGACAGCAAATATGTAATACAGGGTTTCCCGCTGCCTGACGTTGGTGCTGCCGTCACCTATGGCAACCCACGCACTTACGGTGTTGACCTGACATATAAGTTTTAGAGGAAACCTATGTGGGTGGGCTGATGCCATGACGTGTCACAAAGCCCATAAAGATTACGAAGTGGCGGGCTTGGATGAGGGGTTGGCGTCTGTTTTTACAGTAAGTTTCTGTCTTTGACCTAAAGAAGCGAAAAGCAAGATTATCTGTCAGCAATAGGCTTCTTCATACTGAGATAGGATCTATTGAGGAACATAGTAGGATCACCCCACTGATCTCGCCACTCCTTCGCCACGTCAGCGGCAATCACATCATCTAGCGTGGCCCCTTTACCTACCAACACTTTCATTCGGGTGTGAACTGTTTCCAGCATATCTGTATAGGCCAGCAATTCAGCATAGCTGGCTATGGGGCCATGGCCGGGGATAACAACTGTATCCTCGTTCACTTCCTTCAAAACAGCACGGCAAAAGGCCACCATGCCTGCCAGCCCCCCGCCATTCTCTGAATCAATAAAGGGGAAATGTTTGATATTGGAAAAAACATCACCCATATGCAGGGCATTGCTTTTACGGAAATAAACAGCCGTATCCCCCGTAGTGTGCGCGGGCCCAAAATGCAGCAGGTCTATCTGCTCCCCATTGAAATGAAGCTGCATAGACGTGCCATAGGTAACAACCGGCAAGGCTTTTTGGGGATAAGCCTTTTGCTCATAAGCCGCCCAAACCATATTCACAATATGATCATCCAGCATCATGGCACGTGAATTTTCTTGGGCAATGATCCAGGAACCCTGAGGACCAAGAGCCTTATTACCATCAGCATGGTCAAAGTGCCAATGGGTGTTCACCACGAAATCTATTGCCTTGCCGTTTACCTCATGAATAGCCGCTTCAATTTTTGGCATGATCTGAGGAAACTGATCATCAACAATCAGCACACCCTGTTCACCAACGGAAACAGCAACATTACCCCCAAGCCCCCACAGCACATACAGACCCTCCGCAACTTTCTCTGTGTGGATTTCTGTTTTATCGACCCCTCCCATCACCTCCAGCAATTCTTCATCGTTCAAAAGGCGTGGCAACACCTCATGATCATGCGCCTCAGCCGGCATCGAAGCCAATAATGCTAAAGAGGCAAAAACACCTAAATACCGCATCAACCTCTTCTCCGTTTATTCCTCAGGCAAGCCAAAATACTGATAGAGATATTCAATGTGATAAAGCTGGATATATTTAAACAGCTCGTTCGTCACATTCAGTATCTTTGTCACGGCATAAGCAAAATCATCATCCAGCACTCTCATGTTCAGGGAAACATTCCCCCGTTGGTTTTTGTATGAAAGAGTGGCTTTTTCAGCATCCACGCGCCTATGGTCCAGCAGCGCATCAGAACTGCAGTTTTTGATGAACTTCCGAAGGTCTGTATCCATAAAAGAGCGATTTTGCACACTGGGCAAAACAGCCGCCATCACCAGGCTTTTCTTGTCTGGCACCGCCTCCAGCGTAAACTCAGCCCCGTGCAGCCAGCGGAAACGAAAAGCCAGTTTGCCTGATTTTTCAGGCAGTTCTGCAAAACTGCGCAAAACACCCCTTTCCCCAAGCCCTCTTAACCGGTTTCTGATCAGATTTGCTGTATCTTCCATGCCTCTGCCCCTTATGGTAATTCAAAAACCCAAATTTCGGGCACAGCATCTTTAGGCAAAGCAAGCTCTGGTGTATAGGCTGTATGTGCCCAGCCCCAGCCTGTGACCACCGCTATATATTGTTTGCCATCCACCTGATAACTGATAGGCCCACCGCTTGGCTGGCCGCTCAGCCTTGTTTGCCAGAGCTCTTCCCCTGATCCGGCATCATAGGCCGCAAAGGTACGGTCAAAATAACCTGCAAAAACCAGATCTGTCGCCGTGGCCAGCACGCCTGTGCCTGGCATGTTACGCCGCCGCACCTGCCAAACCGTTTCACCGGTTTTCATGTCAATGGCCTGCACACCACCGTATTTACCATCTGACCCAGGCCGGGGCACGGTGGCATAACCAAGGCCACCCAGCAGATAATCCCCCGCCCGTGGGGCATGGGCTTTCATGCAGTTTTCCCAGTAAGGCACATACATAATCTGGCGCCCTTGGTTATAGGCCGTTGGCATCCAGTTTCTGGCACCCCCCATGGAGGGGCAGACAAACACTTCCTTTTCAGGATCAGGATATTGGCCTTCGGCAATATGCTTTTTACCTGTTTTGGGGTCTATATAATCCACCACGGTTTGCTGGCCCATGTCAACAGAGCCAACATAGCTGCCATCCTTCACCTTCAGAAGATCAAAAATACCTATTTTTCCAGCGGCGGCCATTACCTTGCCAACGCCCGGCTTCTCAAAAATGGTACGTTCAAAAGTCCAGTCATAATTCCATTGGTCGTTCGGCAGATGCTGAAAATGCCAGGCCAGCTTGCCGCTTTTCACATCAAGGGCAAGGGTGGAATCCATATAAAGGCCATCGTTGCTTTTTGCCCCTTCGGCAAGGCTGCGCATCGGACCCGCATTATAGGTATTACCTGTACCAATGAGGAACAGCTTGTTCTCTGGGTCATAACTGCCGACAGACCACATGCCAGCACCTGCTCTTTCTTCATCTGGCAGGTTATTCCATGTTTCGCTACCAGCTTCGCCTTCCCGCGCAACAGAATGAAAACGCCATAGCTCTGCCCCCGTATGGGCATCCAGCCCCACCACAAAATTATGGCCGGGGGAACGCCCTGTTGAGGTGCCTAAAATCACCTTTCCATCCGCCACAATGGGGCCACCGGCAAAACGATAGGGCTGCGCCTCCAGAATATCGGCATCCCATTTCACGGCTCCGGTTTTCATATCAAGAGCCACCACATTTCCGTCATCCGTGGCGAAAATAACCATATCATCATAAAGAGCGAACCCCCTGTAGCTGTAGCGCACGGAAAAACTGGTGGGGCGCTTGTCATACACCCACAGCAGCTCACCTGTTTTGGCGTCCAGCGCCTGCACCACATCGCCAAAGGCATAAGCAAACATCACGCCATCATGCACCACTGGCGTGGTTATATTCCGCCCTTTCGGCAAGGCTGCTGCCCACGCCAGGCGCAAGCCCTTTACGTTCGTTTTGGTGATCTGCCCAAGGGGTGTGAAGCCTTTTGAATCATAAGTGCGACGCCACATCAGCCAATCATCCGCAGGGGGGCTTTGTAACATGGCATCTGTTACGGGGGTAATATGATCAAGCGGGTTTGCCGCCGGGTTAGGATGCGGCGGAATATCTATTGGTTCCGCCTCCACCAGGCCAGATGCTGGTAACGGCAGGGCCATCATACCCAGCACCTGCCCCTTGTCAGATAAAGGCTCATCAGACGCAGGCAAGCCCTGCTTCTGCAACAGATAACTAACTATCTGCCTGTATTGCTCGTCTGATATATCGCCCTGCAGGCCCGGCGGCATCCGCTCCTTGATAAACTTGAAGAGCTCCAGCACTGGTTTGCCGCCCCATTTACCGTAAAACACATCCCCCACAACAGGGGCAGCAAAAGACCCATCATCCAGATTGGGGCCATGGCAGGCCGCGCAATATTGCTGATACAACTTTCCGCCCACCTCAGCTTGCTCCGCAGTGTAATGAATGGGCAGAGAAGAATTCGCCGCATTATCAGCCAAGGCAGAAAAAGAAAACTGCATCACAGCTGCAACGGCCCCCACATACAAATATCCAAAAGACCCGCACTTCATTTCTGTTCCTCACTGCCCGTGTTGTTGATGTGTATTGCGTTTAAAAAGGCCGCGACCTCGCCATAAGCTGCGCGCATGTCATCCCGAGTATAATCAAGCAAATGCCCGCGCCTTTGAACGGTGTGAAGCCGGTT
>JBNKGK010000045.1:0-14650 GCA_050289785.1 Kordiimonas sp. | reverse complement strand
CATTGGGGTGGAAACAGGCGGTTGCCCACACACGGCTATTCGTGAGGACGCATCCATTAACCTTGCCGCTATTGCGGAGATGTGGAAACGCTTCCCCAAGCTTGATCTGGTGCTGATTGAATCCGGTGGTGATAATCTGGCTGCCACCTTCAGCCCAGAACTCGCGGACATCACCATTTATGTGATTGATGTTTCTGCCGGTGAGAAAATTCCCCGGAAAGGTGGGCCGGGCATTACGCGCTCTGACCTGTTTGTGATTAATAAAACCGATCTTGCACCGTTTGTTGGGGCCTCTCTTGAGGTGATGGATGGCGATACCAAAAGAATGCGGGGCGATAAGCCGTATGTTTTCTCAAACATGAAAAAAGGTGAAGGTATTGATGTCATTGCCTCTTTCATTGAAGAAAAAGGCGGCTTGGTGAGGGCCTAGTGTTAAACATGCCAGAGGAAGAGCAAAGAAAACGCTGGGGTTTCCCGGTTGAGCCTGAATTCTATAAGGCTAACAATCAGGCCACTATCGCCGGGGCGAATGCGGAAGCCATCATCAATAGTGGCATCCAGATTTATCTGGAAAGTGGTGACCGTGATTTCTTCAATGCCCATGACGGGGCAGAGTTTCTGCACCGGGTACTATGGGAGAGCCATATTGAGCATGAATACCACCTGCTGAGAGGTTGTGACCATGTAGGCGCGTCTATTTTATGGCGCATAGAAGATGCCCATCGTTTCCTCAGGTAGTTTCAGTCAATTGCTATTTTTCGGTTTTCCGAAAACTACCTAAGGCATAAACGGCGAGGGATCTTCGTCGATCATGGCAATGAGTGCATCAACTGCACTTGCGTCGTAAATAGTCCCTTTGTGCCGGGCAAGCTCTTCCACAGCTTTATCCATGCCGAGGGAGGCCCGATATGGGCGGTGGGCTGACATTGCTTCATAGACATCGGCGACAGCCACGATACGTGCCTCCAGGCAGATTTCATCGCCCCTCAAGCCTCTAGGATAGCCCGAACCATCCAGCCGTTCATGGTGTTGGGAGATTATCTCGCGGATGGGCCACGGGAACTTTACATTATCCAGAATCTCAGCGCCTGTCGTGGGATGACTTTTGATTAATCCATATTCCATATCATTCAGCCTGGTCGGCTTGCTTAGTAACTCGGCAGGTACTCCAATTTTCCCGAGATCATGAATCCTCGCGCCAAGGTGAATTCCCTCTACCTGCTCAGGCGTGAGATCTAGCTTCTCCGCAATGCGGACGGCAATTTTAGCTACTCTTTCCTGATGGCCTGCTGTGTAGGAATCTCGGGCCTCAAGGGCCTTGGCAACGGCGGTTATCGTTCCCATCAAGGCCTCTTTCGCTTCTTCGGCATGTTTAGCTGATTCCCGCTGGGCAAGCACGAACTGTGTAATATCATGCAATGTGCCGATGCTCTTTATCGGCTCCCCCGCCGGGGAATATTCCGTCGATCCTTTTTGCTCAACATACTTTATGTTGCCGCTGGCTATATGAAGGCGGTGGACCCCACTGTAGGGCCTTTCATTCTGGATAGCGTCCTTGAAGGCGGTCTCTACGGCGCTTCGGTCCTTGGCATGAACCCGAGCTAGAAAGGTTTCATATGATGGCTCATGAAGGTTGGGGTCCAGCTCAAGTATGCGGTACACTTCATCTGACCAATAGACCTTTCCTGTGTCATGATAGAGCGTCCAGTGACCTAAGTGGGCTATGCGCTGAGCATTTTCCAGCATGTTTCGGCTGGCAATGAGGTGCCGTTCCACCTCCTTTTCTTTACTGATGTCAATCCCTACGCCTGCATAGAACTGCTTACCTTTTATGCTAGTCATCACGCCGGTTAGTTTATAGGGAATAGATGTGCCACTTTTTGTGAGAAGGTCCACTTCGAATTCGTGATATCCATTCTGAGCCACCTGATCGACAGTTTCCCCAAAATACTGTCGTTGTTGAGCAGGAACAAAGTCCAAGGCACTCTTTCCCCCCAGTTCCCGATTTGCGTACCCGCTGACGGTCACAAAGTTCGCGTTCCAGCGGATAAGACGAAGATCCTTGTCATAGAGATACAGGATGCCGGGGATGGCATTCATCAGTGCATCACTGATCTTCTTTTCCCGCCGTTGGCTGGCCGCGAGCTCTTTTTCAATGCGCTGACGGGAGGTACGTTCTTTCATCAGCTCAAGCGTTCTGGCCGAGAGGTTGCCGTACATGGACAGGACGGCAGCAATCAACGTCTGCATTGTACCGCTCATGGCAATGTCGGCTTCACGCTTGGCATCGGACAAAGATAAACCCTGTCCATTCATGAACTGGATAACTTTAGCCATGCGCATATCGTTATCAAGAATATGGAAAGCAAGCCAGTTGATGAGGAAAGCAAGGATGTCGTCAAGTACTTCTTCGAGAGGTTTCTCCTCTTCCTCCCGTTTCAATTTCACGAGTTGCTCTTCAAAGCCCTTATGGCTTTTCTGGTGATGGATAAGCCACGCGTCGCCGTCGAAGGCCTGATGCCAGATCTCTTCTTCTGTGGAAAAGTGATAGACGGCATAGTCTGCCAGTTCGTTGAGAATTTCATCAAGCTTCATGTTATTTGCCTGACTTGCGAAATTGACGGCGAGGGTATTGATCAACTCCACTAGACGGCGGTGCTGCTCATCGATTTTCTGAATGCCAGTATCGAAATTTGGGTTCCAGGGAAAGACTTCAAAGAATTCATCACGTTTAGAATGAGTGATCATGGCTGGGACCCTTCGCAGTTTAGATCAAAAGAGTAAAACATAGCAGAGATAATAAAACATTATACTTTTAAGGGAAGTTATTAAACCCACACATCTCACGAGGGTTTGTTTATGATTTAGCCATATGCTTTTATATCGGTAGGTGCAATATCCAGAATGATCTCGTCAGGTGGGGTGCTGTGGCCTTCGGGGATGCCCGCAGTTTTATGGCGGGGCATGCTGCGTCCATCGGCACACCGGGCGGAAACTTCGGCTTGGTTTCTTCCTGCGCCGCCTCCAATATGTCATGCTCTTCTGCACTATCCACAAGGAGGTGGTGGTTTCAGGCCCTTGATCCTCTACATAGCGGTAGAGCGTGTTCCGGTAAGGCGTCAGGCTCGCTTGAATATCATCCTCTGTCCAGGGCATAAATTGTAGTTTACACCTTGGCCTTGAAGCGGTCCAGATAGTCCATGGTACGTACCAGCCCTGCCGCGTGCTTCATGGTCCCTGCCCATTATTTTTTGAAAAAAGTGACAGAAAAAGGCGTCTTTTTACTCAGTATAGGTGTCTTAGTGTTGAGTAGGTGTTTTCTAGTCGTCTAAATATACGGTATAGTGACCAATGCAAGCTTCGGCCAAATGCAGGAAAAACATGGAAGATAGACAGGCACCGAACGATGTTCAGGTACCAGACCCTGTTGCTGTGACACCAGCAAGCAGGGATCATTTGTCTGCTATCTACCAGCAGTATCAGGCAGATATCTGCCATTATATTAACCGGATTTTTGGGAAAGGCCCGCCAGAGCCTGAGGATGTGGCCCAGCAGGTCTTCATCAACTTTCTGGAGCAGGTGGGCGCAAAGGGGGTGCAGAACCCAAGGGCGTATCTGTACCGGATCGCCCATAATCTGGTGGTGAATTTGCACCGCAAAACATCAGTGCGCAGGCGTTATTTAACGGATCAGAAAAATACGGCGGATAGCCAGGACAGTGATGACATACACCCTGAGCGTATTTTGATGGCACGGGAACGCCTGATACTGATGGAACGGGTAATATGGGAGATGCCAGCTAAACGGCGAAAAATGTTCATCCTTAGTCGAGTTAAAGGCCTGAGCTACATTGATATCGCGAGGCAAACAGGCATGTCCAAATCAGTGGTTAGGCAACATGTTCTGAATGGTCTTGAAGATTTGCAAAAAGCAGTGCGTAGAATGGAAATGGTGAACAAAGGCGCGGAGCAGAGCAGATGAAAGAGCATAAGGATATGAATGCCAGAATTGATGCCGCAGCGCGTGAATGGTTTGCCCTTATTACCTCTGGTGAAGCAACCGATGAGGATGTCGCCGTCTTTGAAAGTTGGTGTGCGGAAAGCTCCTTGAACGAGGAAGCTTATGGAACGATCAGCCAGATAGGCAACGAACTGGGCCTGCTGGCTCGCACGGAACATGGTGAAAATCTGCTGCGGTTTGCGGAGGAATATCAGGAAAGGCCTACAAAAGAAGGCTTTTGGGCTTTTGTTAAATCTTGTTTTGCCGTGCCCTATAGGGCTTTGGGTGCGGCCACTGCCGCCGCGATTACTGTAGCGGTTATTATATCGCTGTATTTGCCATCTGAGCAGCGATATGAAACCGGGATATCAGAACAGCGCAAAGTGCAGCTTGCTGATGGTAGCGTGCTCACTTTGGGGGCGAAAACCTCTATAGAGGTTGTGATCGCGAAAGACAGCCGCACCGTGACGATGACAGAAGGGCAAGCTTTCTTTGACATTGTAAAAGATGAAAAACGGCCCTTTTTGATTAATCTGGATGATGCCAAAATTGCCGTTCTCGGTACCACATTTGATGTGCATCTGGGGCCGGATATAGCCACTGTAGCTGTGCTGGAAGGGCGCATAAGGGTGACACCAAAGCCACACGGTGATGAGCCATCCTCACACAAGCAGAAGCCTGCCATCCTTGTTGCAGGTCAGGAGGTCTCTGTTTCAGGGGCTGGCGGTTTGAACGGCATCAGGCAATCACAGACCCAAGCAGGTGAGTGGCAGGAAGGCAGGCTGGCCTATGTGGAGGCGCCGCTTGGCCGTATTCTGGCGGATATCAATCGCTATTATGATCAGCCTATTGTGCTGCAGGATGAGCAGATGCTCGCCACACAGATGACAACCAGTTTTGAAGCCGGCCAGATTGATGTGTTCTTGAGGAATTTACCTGATATGCTGCCTGTGGCAGTGGTGCGGGAAGCCGGTGGTGTAGTCAGGATCAAGCATATTGAAAACCTTCAATAACAAAGGGCGGGTAATAATTTGTGGACGTCTAAAAATAAAAAGCGTCTTTTTGTCGGTACAGGGTGTCTTCTTGAGCAGAACCTGAAAGGGATATCGTTCTTCAGGTTCAATATTGTCAGGCTTTTTTTCTTACAGCCTGACGCTCAAACGGGGAGATGAAAATGAACCTAAAGAAAAATACCATAAAGCTTATGGGGGCTGCTTCACTGCTGGCCATGGCCGCAGCGCTTGCACCTGTCCAGGCGGTAGAGGGTGAAAAAGCTGTTTATCACTTTGATATCAAGGCACAGCCGCTGGCAAAAGCGCTGCTTGAATATTCCAGAATGACCAGTGTTGTTGTTTCTGTTCGGTCTGATCTTGTGGCGAGCAAGACGTCACCAGAGATTTCAGGCTCCATGTCTGCACCCGAGGCTTTGTCGACCCTCCTGAAGGGGACAGGGCTGAATGTGGTGGAGCGTGAGGATGGCAGCATCACCATCCGTGCCCCACAGAAAGTGAGCCAGGCTGATATTCAGCCGTCGGCTATGGGGGCGTCTACATCATCTGAAGATGAAGTTTCTTTTGTGCTGGAGGAGATTATTGTAACGGCCACCAGACGTTCAGAGAACCTGCAAGATGTTGCTCTTTCTATTTCAGCGCTATCATCTGCAGAAATGGAGAGGCGGGGTATCGAGGGATTTGGTGACTTTGCTCGCCAATTACCTGGTGTTGTTGTGACTGAAAATGTCAAGCATTTTGGCAAATTTACAATTCGCGGTTTGCAGGATAGTACAACGACATCGGGCTCGAGTAACAAGACGGTTACGGTTTATGTTGATGATATCCCTGTTACAAGTTTAGCGGGTGCAACGCCTGATATGAGGCTGTATGATGTTGAGCGTGTGGAGGTGCTAAGAGGCCCTCAGGGCACGCTTTTTGGTTCAAATTCGCTTGGCGGTGCTGTGCGGATTATTACAAATAAGCCTAACCTTGAGGCATTTGATGCATCTGTTGGTGTTGATTTTGGGTTAACTGGGAGCAACTCGTTTCGGCAGCGCTATAATGGTATGGTGAATGTGCCTGTTGTTCAGGGTGAATTGGCTTTTCGTGTGGTAGGGTATTATCGTCAGGAAGATGGTTTTGTTGATAATGCTCTGACAAATGAAGAAAATGTGGATGATTCTAAGGAATGGGGTTTTCGCACAAGTGCCAAATGGATGCCGAGTGATCGCTTTTCGGCTAATCTGATGCTAATGAAAGATGAGAGTGAAGTGATTTGGAGTGCTCAGGACCCTAGCTTTGGGCATTATCAATTAACCAGCTTATGGGATGATGGGGTTGATATGAAGTCGTCACAATATAGTCTGGCGATGGATTATGAGTTTGATTGGGCAACCCTAACATCCATAACAACACTATCCGATGTTCATTATCCGTTTGAGCTTAATCTAAACCAGATTATTCCTGATATATTACCGGTTGGCTTTTATTCGAATTTGCAAAGTGAATCTACATTGCAAGAACTTAGATTGGTATCTGCTGGTGATAGCCCTGTTTCATGGGTGTTAGGTGGGTTCTATTTGGATACGAAAAGGCGAGCGCCAGTTAAAGATGGCTTGCTAACTACGACTGATTTTCTGGATGATTTAGGTGTTACCGGACTGCTGGAAAACAGGGTTCCTGGTAGCTATGACCTAAGTGAAGGGGCTAGCCATTTCGATGTTGAAGAAATCGCAGTATATGGTGAATTAAGCTGGCAATTTACCGAAACTTTGAAATTGACAGCGGGTGGTCGATATACGAAATCACAGATAGCCCAGGAACGAGTTGGGGGGTATGATGCTCTTGGGCCTGTTATTGGTGCTATTTTGGGTGGGGACACTGCCATTGATATTAATCAGTTTACAACGGATAATGCAGGGTTTGAGACAGATAAAGTTTCAAAATTTACAAAAAAGCTAAATCTAACCTGGCAGCCAGATGATAATCAAACATACTATATCATGGCAGCCGAAGGCTTTAGGTTGCCGTTTCCAAATCCCGAATCCCTTGTTAATGGTGGTGCTAGCACTATAGATCCTACGGACCCGATTATTATTCCCACGCAGGCAGCATCAGATTCTCTGTGGAACTATGAAATTGGCGCCAAGACTATTTGGCTGGATGGGAGATTAACCGTTAATCTGGCGGCATATTATATTGATTGGACTAATATTCAGCTCAGTTTGACGAGGGCTAGTGATGGTGTACCGTATAAAGGGAATGCTGGAAGTGCTGTTTCCAAAGGTATAGAAGCCGAAATTCAAGTTCAACCTTCTCAGGGTTTGAGTTTGGGTATGAATATGACAATTCAAAATGCCAAGATTACCGAATTATCTGATGAGGAAGCCTTGTCCACAGGGGCTGTCAAAGGTGCTAGATTAGCTTCGCCTAATTTTCAGATGGCAGGACATGTGCAATATCGCTGGGCATTGACCAATGGTATGGATATGTACGCCAGGGTTGATGCTCAACATATTGGGTCTCATCCTAATGGTTTTCCCAATTTGGTTCGTTCCGGTGATCCAAATCCATTTTATGCAACCATACCCTCTTATGAAAATGTGAACATGAGCATTGGTTTGCAATCTGATAACTGGACTTTGGTTCTGTACGGCGAAAATGTGTTGGATAATGACAATTATATTGCCATTAACCCCAATACTATCACAAGCAACAGGTTCTCCACTTTACGTCCTCGCACTGTTGGTATTCGGGCATCCTGGAAATACTAAAAATATGGGCCCCTTTCAAAGAGGGGCCCTCAGTTTTGAGTGCAGCGATGTAATGATGAGGTCGTAATGGAATCCCTAAATAAAATGGGTAATGCCGAGAGTGGAGCATTAGATGTTCCTTCAAATAGTAGAATGTCTCCCCTGTATGCGCGATATGTTCTTGTAGTATTGATGATTGTCTATGTGTTTAACTATCTTGATCGTCAAATTCTTGCTGTCCTTGCGGAAGATATTAAGGCTGACCTCGGTGTTTCCGATGCTCAGTTGGGTTTTTTGTTTGGTACAGCTTTTGCTGTATTTTATGCAACATTTGGCATTACCCTTGGTCGTTTGGCAGATGCATGGAACCGGAAAAACTTAATAGCGCTAGGTCTTGGTTTTTGGAGTCTAGTGACAGCCTTTTCTGGTTTTGCTCGTGGCTTTGTCCCCTTGGCTTTGTGTCGTTTTGGGGTGGGTATTGGGGAATCCAGTGCGACCCCTGCAGCAAATTCATTGCTTTATGATTATTTTCCGCCAAAGGTTCGAACGACTGTTTTAGCGGTCTATAATTGTGGTGTTTATATCGGGGCCGGTTTGGGGTTATTCCTTGGTGGCTGGATACTGGATAGCTGGAATGAGGCCTGGCCTAGCTATAGTTCGGCGCCTTTAGGCCTCAGAGGCTGGCAGGCAGCCTTTATGGTTGTTGGATTACCTGGCCTTTTTATGGCATTTTGGGTTTCCACTCTTCGTGAGCCTGTGCGCGGTGCAATGGATGGCATTATTAGTAGGCCACATCAGCATCCTTTTAAAGAGGCTGTTTCAGCACTCATCACTATGGTGCCCCTTGCAAACCTATGGGTATTATCACATGGTAAGGATGCTCGACGTGTCATTCTGATGAACAGTGGCATTGGCTTTATTGTTACTCTTGCTGTTGGTTGCCTTGTATCGCTTACGGGGGATCTTCTGCAATGGGTAGCAGTTGGGATAGGTGCCTATGCAGCTTTTTCGTGGGCGCAGGGAATTGCAAACCGAGATCAGGTGATTTTCTCCATCATTTTCAGATGCAAGACATTGTTGGCAATGATTTTTGCCTCAGGCCCTGTGGTTTTTATGGGGGTTGCGCTACCGTTTTGGGCTGTTTCTTATTTCCAGCGTTATCATGGGATAAATGCGTCAGAGGTTGGGGCCATTTTAGGGGCAGGCAGCGCCCTAATGGGGTTTTTAGGTATGCTTTCAGGAGGGGTGTTGGCAGATATCTGGCGAAAGCGCAACCCCAGAGGGAAGCTCTATGTATGGTTGGGGGGTATGGTGACTTCCATACTCTCAGCATTGTTGTTTCTATTAGCGGAAAATGTATATCTGGCTTATGCGGGCATTTTTATGATGCTTTGCGCGGGTGCAATGGCCAGTAGTCCTTTTCTTTCAACCCTAAATGACCTTGTGTTGCCGCGAGGTCGGGCTACTGTTTCTGCTTTTGCTACTATGGTTTCAACATTTATTGGTGTTGCTCTTGGTCCCTACGCCGTGGGGCTGATAAGTGATGTGTTTGCTGCTGATGGAGTAAGTGGCGGAGAAGCTCTCAGACAAGCAATGCTCTGTAGCCTGTTGCTACCTCTCTTTGGTGTCGTGATAGCTATATACGCTGTCAGGAACATTGAGGAGGATGAAGCCAGTATATTGGCCAGAGCGCGTGCACTTGGTGAAGATATATGATGAATGTTGAGTATATTAAGGTCAGTGAAATATGACACAAGCAGCGATATATAAAGGCCCCCTTGAAAGCCTGAGCGTCATTGATTTTGGCTGGTATTATGCAGGGCCAATGGCAGCGATGTATCTGGCTGACCAAGGGGCCAATGTCATTCGAGTTGTGAAACCGGGTGACAGAGAGTTGTCGCCACAGCAGTTTAGGCTTCTCAATCGTAATAAAAGACTTATCGAGCTAGACTTGAAAAGTAGTGAGGGTAAGACTTTAGCCTTGTCGCTTATTGAAAAAGCAGATGTGCTGATTGAGAATTTTCGCCCTGGTGTGATGGAGCGATTGGGACTGGATTATGCCAGCGTAAAGAGGTTAAATCCCAGCCTCATCTACCTCTCTATCCCCGGCTTTGCCTCCACTGATAAAGAGCGCTGTCATATTCAGGCATGGGAAGGAGTTGTTGCCGCAGCGGGAGGTTTATACACAGATCTTAGCCTCATACGGCAACAATTTAAATTTCCTCCTGTTTATACTTCTATACCACATTTCTCTGTCTATGCAGCTGTTCACGGTGCCGTCGCTGTTATGGCAGCCCTTTTGGCAAGGGAAAAGCATGGTCATGGTACTTTCATTGAAGCTCCGATGTTTGATGCTGGATTATCTGCTTTTTCTATTTCTTTTGTCCTAACTGGCTCAGAAGAATTGCGACAGCGATCAGGATACAATTTTACAGAAATTCCCAAAGGCTTAGAAAAATATGCTTTTTCCGAAGGGGATAGTGCTGAAATACAGCTAGAAAAGTTGAACTGGATTCGAGAAGCTTTTTTTGCACCATTAGATAATTTTTATGAATGTGCTGATGGAAAAGTCATTTATATATGTGCGACGTCACGCCCCATCTTTGCTGATCGGATTGTTCGTGCTTTAGGGTTGCGTAAAGAACTACTGCAGGAAGGGTATGTTATTGTTAATGGAGCATGGGAGCAGGATTTAGCCAATAATTTGGCGTGGGCTGGAGCACTTCCTCCTGAGCGGAAGCATGAGTTAGAGCAAAAAATAAAACAAAGGTTTCGAACTAAAGCTCGAGATGAATGGGCAGAAATTTTCATGAGGGAGCGCGCTCCTTTTGCTGCAGTTAGGACGAGAGAAGATTGGTTGTCGCTTCAGCCTATGCTTGAAAGTGGTATTCTTATCCATATGGATGATGGTCAGACATCTCTCACTGTTCCTGGACCTGCTGCAGATGTTAGTGGGCCGAACGGCACTCTATTTAGGGAGTTTCACGAACCAACTCTTGTCACATATGAGGAAGCTATTGATTTCTTTGATGGTCGGGTGCGTTATGAGCAGTTGGAGCCTGCTGAAGATCAGCTCAAAGGAAATTTGCTAAAAAATGTTAAGGTATTAGACCTGTCAAACGTAGTGGCAGGGCCTATCTCAAGCTATACTCTTGCTCAGTATGGTGCGGAAGTGGTTAAGCTGGATTTCCCTGATCATCAGCTCCCTTTTCTTATGGCAGCTATGCTGGAGATTAATCAAGGGAAACGCAGTATATTGGCCGATCTTCGCACAACCCCTGGGCAGGATGTTTTATCCGATCTTGTGAAATGGGCAGATCTAGTTATTCATAACGTGTTAGATGACAGTGCTGTACGCATGGGGATAACTCATGATCGTTTGAAGCAGATTAATCCTGATATCATAACGTGCCAGTTATCCTGTTTTGGCGGAACATCTCGTGGAGTGTGGGAAAACCGCCCCGGTTATGACCCCGTTGCTCAATGTGAAAGTGGCCTCATGTCATGCTATGGTACAGCTCAGTCTCCCCATTGGCACGGAGGTACAGCTGCAGCCGATACTTTCGGTGGTTTAAATTTAGCTTATACCTGTTTATTGGCCCTCTACCAAAAGCATAGAACGGGTCATACAGCTGAAGGGCGCACTTCTTTAGCGCGAGCAGCAAACTTTTATCAGCTTCCCTATATGATTTCAGAAAATGGACATAGCGATTGGGGTGAGCCCCAGGGCCAATGTGCGATGGGAAAGAGCCCATGGCAGCGACTGTATCGATGCCGAGATAAATGGATTTATGTGGAAAGCCGGGAGGCGAGCAAGCAGTTGTTAGGTCAGTTGGTCATCGGCCAACCAGACTATCATGAGACAGACTTGGAAGTTGGTTTTGTGGATAAAAACTGTGCTGAGTGGGTGGAGTTTTTAACAAAGTCAGGAATAGCGTGTCATGCGGTTCAAAGCTTTGCGGATATTATAACACAGGAGAGTCTCAAGGTTTCCAGTGAACCGGCGGATGTTGATGCAAAGGGCGCATTGGATATTTTGCGTTATTTGGACCACCCTTGGGGTTGTGCTCTCACTCACTTGGCCCCTACTTGGGTTCGTATAGGAGAAAAGCATTCCTATAAAAGACTAGGTACTGCTCCTAGGTTTGGTGAGCATACCGAAGCAATCCTCAAGGATATTGGGTATGATCCAAGTGAAATTGCGGCCCTCATAAAACTTAAAGTTGTTTATAATTTTCTCCCCGCGTTAAGTGGAGAAGATAAATATTTCTTCGAACCAGAGAACAAACGATGACACAGACAGCACCTTATAATGGCCCTCTAGAGGGCCTGAATGTCCTTGATTTTGGCTGGTATTATGCGGGGCCATTGGCCGGTATGATGTTGGCAGATCAGGGGGCAACGGTGGTGCGCATCACCAAGCCCGGTGAGCGGGAACTGCCTGATCAGCAATATCGGGTGTTTAACCGCAACAAAAAGCTGCTGGAGCTTGACCTCAAAACAGAAGAGGGCAAAGCGCAGGCTTTATCTCTCATCGCAAAAGCGGATGTGATGATAGAGAATTTCCGCCCTGGTGTGATGGCAAGACTGGGGTTGGATTATGCCTCTGTGAAAAAGGTGAATCCAAGCATTGTCTATCTTTCCTTGCCGGGCTTTGCCTCCACAGATAAAGAGCGCCGCCATCTTCAGGCCTGGGAAGGGGTAATTGGCGCGGCAACTGGCCTTTATACAGAAACCAGCCTGTTCCGGCAGATGTTAGGTTTTCCACCTCATTATACATTCTTGCCGCAGGCCTCCATGATGGCTGGTCAGAATGCATCCATTGCTGTTGTTGCTGCGCTTGTAGCGCGTGAAACGTGCGGGCAGGGGACGGTGATTGAGGTGCCCCTTTTTGATGCCGGTATGTTGGGCTGCATGTTTTATATTTACATGAAACGGCCTTCCTTTGCCTTACGGGCCATTGCTCCTGAAAAGGATGAACTCCCAGAGGCCATGAAACCTCTGGTTTATACTGAGGCAGACACTCGAGGCCTGCTGGAGGAGAAAACAGAAAAAGCCCGTCAGTTGTCCTATTTCGGTGTGACAAACCGCACGTATCGCTGTGCTGATAGGCGGGATATATATATTAATGCCTTTGATACAACGCATCTTAATGGCCGTATTGTTCGGGCGCTGGGTATTGAAAAACAGCTTCAACAAGAAGGGTTCCAGATTGTTGGGCCCTGGGAAACAGGGCTGGACAACAATATTTGTAGTAATGCAGAGCTAAGCCCTGAGCGTAAGGCCCGTTTTATTGAGCTAATGTCTGAGGCCTTTAAAAAGAAAAGTGCCTCAGAGTGGGAATATATTCTCACTAAAGCGGGTGCCATGGCCGCTATGGTTCGTACCCGCACAGAATGGATGGCGCTGGAGCCACTCCAGCAATCCGGGTTGTTTACCACGTTAAACGAAGCCGGGCCAGAATTGGTGGCCGCAGGGCGGGTTGCTGATGTCAGTGATGCAGATGGTCAGTTGATACTCGGATACCGGGAAGCCGCAGAAATCAGCATGGCTGAGGCTTTGGCACTGTTTGAAAAATATGAGCCTCCTGTTGTTCCCAAAAAAAAGAGAGAGCCGCTCAAGAAAGGCGACTTGCTGAAAGGGGTTAAAGTTCTGGATATGGCCAATGTGGCAGGCGGTCCTATCAGTGGTCATGTGCTGGCAGAATACGGCGCGGATGTAATAAAAGCTGACCCACCCTATTATCTGTTCCCCGGTTTAGTTATGGGCTCTATCCCAATTCTGGCTGGCAAACGGAGCATTCTTACCGATGTGAATACCGCCTCTGGACGGGAAATTCTGGAAAAACTCATCGATTGGGCCGATGTGGTTCAACACAATATTCTGGATGATACCGCGAAAAGGTTGGGGGTTAGTCAAGAGCAGCTTAAAGAGATTAATCCGGATATCGTTAGTTGTCAGTTCTCTGCTTTCGGAGGAACCTGGCGTGGAGGCTGGGAAAAACGGCCCGGTTTTGATCATACTCTTCATGCCGCTTCTGGCCTGATGGCCCAGTATGGCGACCTGGATAGGCCCCATCCCCATGGTATGGTAGCTGCGGGCGATATGATGGGCGGTTTCTGTCTGGCCTTTGCAGCTGTTCTGGGTGTTTACCAACAAAAACATACAGGTCAGGGCGGAGAGTGTCGCACCTCTCTGGCTAGGGCCCTCAACTATATACAGTTACCGTATATGATGGCTCAGTATGGCCAAAGTGACTGGGGTGAAGCGAGAGGGCAATTCTCTTTGGGTGAAGGGCCTTGCCAGCGTCTCTATCAGTGCAGTGATGGCTGGTTGTTTGTCGGTGTTACTCCTGAAAAGTTGCCACACCTGATAGATACTGTCGCTGGGCGGGCAGATGCATCGAAAGAGGAGTGGGAAAAGGCATTTCTAGCTCACAGTCTTGATCATTGGTTGTCTGTTCTTGGGCAGGCTGACATTGCCTGCCATAAAGTGATGAGCGCGAATGACCTGTATGAGAGTGCTGTTGTCACCCAGGTCTCCAATGAAGCAGCGGATGACACAGTGAATGATGTTTTCGAGGTGCTGCGCTGGGATGATCATCCCTGTGGTTACCCGATTGTGAATGTTGCCCCTTCCCATGTGCGTGTTGGTGAAAACAGAAGTTATTATCGAACCAGAGCAGCGGAACGGCTCGGCTATCACACGCGGGAAGTGCTGGCAGGGCTTGGTTATTCAGTTGAGGAAATTGATGAGTTTATTCGCCTGGGCGTGTCCCATGAGTTTTTGCCAGCCTTAGGCAGTAAAGAAGCATTTCTATTTGAACCAGAGGCGTCAGGTGTCTCCGGCGACTGAAATCAAGCCCGGCGTTTGTTGGATATGTACAGCGAGTTGTTCTCTTCTGAT
>JBNKGK010000044.1:0-14787 GCA_050289785.1 Kordiimonas sp. | reverse complement strand
TGCCAGTTCCATATACTTAAGGGGAAATAACTGAGCGGTCTGTAGTCAGCGTTCAACACCAGGGCCGGACAACTATCCGGCGACGGCTTCAAATTGGGTATAAAGTTAACACCCATGTCTCAGGCCTCTCCATTCTCCCACACCAAGTGTAGGTCGAAACGCAGAGCCGATGCTCGGCCACCGGCCCCACCAAAACAGGCTTCAATACCGATACGCTTAAAATCAAGATACAGTGTTACACCATGATTACAAAGCACTATATTTTGTAAATTAACGGTTTTTTCACTTTAAATGCCGAGAAAGTCATTTTGTGATTTTCTCCGGATCACGCTACCAATATGATGGCGCCCATGACAGCAAACGACAAATATATCACCCGTTTTGCCCCCAGCCCCACAGGCAGGCTGCACAAAGGCCATGCCTATTCAGCACTGAAAGCCTATGAAGCAGCCAAAAAAAATGAAGGCCACTTTCTGCTGCGCATTGAAGATATTGATACAGGCCGCTGCCGTGAAGACTTCGTGAAAGGAATATACGAAGACCTGGCCTGGCTGGGCCTTAAGTGGGAAAAACCGGTCAGACGGCAAAGTGATCATTTCGCGGATTACGGGGCAGCCCTGAAAAAGTTGCAGGATGTGGGCCTTGTGTATCCCTGTTTTTGTACCCGCAAGGATATTGAGGCGGAAATCGCGAGAGCCAGTGCCGCCCCCCACGGGCCTGACGGTGCGCTCTACCCCGGCACATGCAGGCATAAAAGCCAAAATGAACAAACCCGGTTATTAGAAGCGGGCACAGCCCATGCCTGGCGGCTAGACCTTGCAAAAGCTCTTGCCCATATCAATGCACCCCTTACATGGCAGGATGAACTGAAAGGCCCGGTTATCGCACGCCCTGAAGAGTTGGGGGATGTGGTACTCGCCCGCAAGGATACGCCCACAAGCTATCACCTCTCTGTAGTGGTGGATGATGCCTTACAAGGGGTCACCCACATCGTGCGAGGGGAAGACCTGTTTCACGCCACCCACATCCATATGGTGTTACAGCGTCTGCTTGGCCTGCCAACACCCGTTTATCATCATCATACTTTATTGCTGAATGAAAAAGGAGAGCGCTTTGCCAAGCGCAACAAGGCCGTTACACTGCAATCTCTCCGTGAAAGTGGTTTAAATATCGAAGACCTCAAAAAGCAGTTTGGTTTCTAACCACAGTGTCTTGAAGCTTTTTTCTAAACGCACTTGGGGTCTGCCCTGTCCAAGCTTTAAAGGCACGGGCAAAACTTTGTGTTTCAGCAAATCCGCACGCTTTGGTTATTTCCCCAATGCCCGCCTTGGTATGCAACAAATAATCTTCCGCTGTTTCCCTGCGACATTTGTTTAAAAGGCTCTGATAGCTAGTACCCTGATTGGTAAGCAATCGCCTCAGTGTGCGAGATGACATTTTCATCCTCTCCGCCACTCGTTCGATATCGGGGAAAAAGCCTACTTTCTCCTTAATAAGGGCACACACCTCTTCCGAGACAGGAACACACCCCTTCAGCCTGAGTGCCAAACGCTGACATAAAAGATAAGCGCTTTTATTTGTGGGAGAGGCAAACCAAGATTTTGATGCCGTGTATATTGTACACTACCCCTCCCGCAAGGCTTACTTAAACATGTTTTATTCCCCCGACTATCAGGAAGCCCTTAGGCACCGTATTGCCGGATTAGAACAGCGCGTGCTGCTGCAATGCACTGCGAGGGATTTATGATAGATTTACATTTTGCCCCCACTCCCAATGGTTGGAAAATCAGTATCATGCTGGAGGAATGTGGTTTGCCCTATAACCTGATCCCGCTGAATTTGGGTGCGGGCGATCAATTCAAACCGGATTTCCTAAGCATCAGCCCCAATAACCGCATTCCCGCCATCGTTGATCATGATCCCCCCCAAGGCCCTATCAGCCTGTTTGAATCCGGTGCGATCCTTCTATATCTGGCGGAAAAAACAGGCCAGTTTTTACCTAAGGAAAAACACCTGTTTTATGAGGTGATGCAATGGCTGTTCTGGCAGGTCGGGGGGCTCGGCCCCATGGCAGGCCAGCCATTTTGTTAATTATGCAGGAGAAGGACATGAATATTCCAAAGGGCGTTACTTAAAGGAATATGATCGTCTGCTCGGTGTGATGAACCGGCGCCTTGAAGACCATTCCTTTCTGGCGGGAGAATATTCTATCGCGGATATAGCGGCCTGGCCGTGGTTGCTGCCCTACAAACGCTATGGGCAAGATATTGAAAAATTTCCCCACCTGCATCGCTGGCATAACAGCATCAAAACACGTCCTGCCGTTAGGCGCGGTGTTGATGCTGGAAAGGACTATCGACCCAAACCCGGTGAAATGAGTGAGGAAGCAAAAGCTGTTCTGTTTGGCAGACATCAGGAGAGATACCCCGGTCATGAAGAAGTTGGATTTCTATTTTGATTACTCAAGTCCCTGGACCTATCTGGGTTTCACTGGCTTTTTACAGATCATGCAAAAGCATGAAATTGACCTGCATTGGAAACCCATTCTAGTGGGTGGCATTTTTAATACAGTGAACCAAACAGTGTATCAAAACAGGGAAAAAACCAACCCGATAAAAGAACGATATTATAAAAAGGACCTGCAGGACTGGTGTCACTACTATGGTATTCAAATAAACTGGCCAGATGTTTTTCCGGTAAACAGCGTTAAAGCCATGCGCGGCGCCTTTGTTGCCCTTGAGCAAGACTGCCTTATCCCCTATTCCCTTGCCACCTTTGAAGCCTATTGGCGCGATAATAAGGATATATCCAAGGATACCGTTCTCCATGAGATTATTCTATCCGCAGGCCTAAGCCCTGATGAGTTTTTTGGAAGAATCAGTCAAGACAGCTATAAACAGGCCTTACGCAAAAACACTGATGACTTAATTGCTTTGGGAGGCTTCGGCTCACCCACTTTTATTATTGATGAGCAAGATATGTATTTTGGCAATGACCGCTTACCTCTAGTGCGTGCCGCCCTCGAAAATGCGTGACTGGCGGGCCTGGCCCACCAGTCCTTTTTTAGTTCAAGCACCTATTCTTGGCTTTCCTGCTTTTCTCCGCAATCACAACAACAGCAACAGCAACAGGTACATCCCTGCTGATTTTCCTTGCGGGAGCAATTCTCACAATTACAGCTTTTCTCATCGTCACTCATGGCTTTCTCCTTTCATCTTTAATCAAGCCTATAATCAGGCTACAATCTGTAGCAACTACAGATTCAAGGGAAAAATTTGGAAAAGATGATGCGCCTTTCTATTGGCAAACTTGGCACTGAAACCGGCGTGAATATTGAGACAATCCGTTATTATGAGCGTATTGGGTTAATGCCACCCCCGTTCAGGAGTGACGGCGGACACCGCATTTATGATGAAACACATGCGGAACGACTAAGGTTCATTCGTCGCTGCCGTGACTTAGGTTTCCCTCTTGAGGATATTAGAAGCCTTTTAGATATGGCGGAAAAAGACAAACCCTGCACCAGCATGCACCCCACGGCCAATGCTCACCTTGCCGTGGTAAAAGCCAAAATTACCGCGCTTAAGGAAATGGAAAAAGCCCTCAGCTTCATTCTGGAGCACTGCGACGATTGCCATACGCAGGCCTGTTCCGTAAGCGATGCCCTCTATGGCTGTGTGGGATGTGCCTGCAGGGGCCGCATGGATATAGAATCCCCGCAAGCCTGTCCCTGATTTCCCTATTTGGGAGTTGCCGGGCTTTGCGTTGTTTCGGTGGGTGTCGCGCTTGGCAGCAGATCTTTCACAAAATCATTCAGCTTGCCAGATATCTGGGTTTTATCCATGCCCTCAACATCTTTCATCAAGCCCACCAGCTTAGCAGCTGTGTCCGCATTCACCTGTGTTTTATGCTCAGATGCTTTGACCTGATTCAGCGCTATTTCCTGATCGTGTGTTTGAGAGCCATTGCCTTTGACAACGGTTTCCAGCGCATCAACAAGCCGCTGCAGAATACGATACACCACACTCGCGGAAAAACCACCCAACATGGCCAGTGTCGGCTTGCCAAAGCTTTTCATCGTGCCCTCATTAAACAGGCTGGCAGGCAACAGCTCAACAATAATAATGCCCGCAATCACCCCTAAGATGATGCGAGACCAATAGCTGGAATCATAGCGCGGATCATAGGTTGCCTTGGCAATAAAACTGTTTGCCTGAAACAAACAGGAGAAAGCAGCCCCTAGCCCTGCACAACATAAAAGGAAAAGCTGGTTTAGAAAAAGCACATGGTTATTGGATTGCAAGAGCCCCATATTGATGTTCTCAACATTGACTTCCTGGCTGAGCGATGTGGAAAGCAGTGCCATCAAAAATAGGATCGCCACCCCTGACAAGCGGCGGATGAGTGGTACAGGCCCCAGAAAATAGAACGGAAGCTGCTTCGCTTTCTCCTCATCCAGGAGGGCAATGGCCCTTGGTGTTGCAGGGTAAACCACTTTGGCCAGTGCCTGATGCAAGGTAGCCAAAGATTTGATAACGCTCTGATCCACCGTACCGGTGCCAGAAGAGCCAGTAATCTTTGCCAGATTTTCGATTGTTTGCGGCTGCACTTCCAGACCATTCGACAAAGCATAACGTGCCATAGCATCACTTTCCCTGAACAGCTGCTGCTGTAAGGCAACTTGCTGAGACACAATAGGATCAGCATTACTGGCTTCTATTTTCTGGTCCTGGATCGTCATTGGTCTCACCCCATAGTGTGCTGCTGTATTCATGACCTATAAACAGGTTCATCTCAGAGAGCACAGTGGCCCAGCCTTTTCTCAAAAACAATAAAAAAGAGCATATATGCCCTTATAAGTATTATATTGATGCGACGATGTGTCTGGAAAAATGCAATACCCTTGCCGTAACACCGAACTAGCTTATAAGCTACACTTCTATTGCATAATGGGATGGGTTATGAACGCACTTTTCTTTTTAGGTCTCTTTTTCATGCTGCTAACGCTGGGCATTTTCTTTGCTGGCGCTATGACCATGACCAAAGGAGGCGAATTTAACAAAAAATACGGGAACAAATTAATGCAAGCCCGTGTTGCCAGTCAGGCTCTGGCCCTGTTGTTTTTTGTTTTATGGGCTGTTTCTTTATAATCGGAAGTCAACGTGGTTAAGCTGACAAAAATATACACCCGTGGTGGCGACACTGGTCAAACCTCTCTGGTAAATGGGGACCGCATCACAAAAGATGACCCTCGTATCGAAGCCTATGGCACTGTTGACGAAACCAATGCCATCCTTGGGCTTGCGCGCCAGACAACGGAAGGTGCAGCGGACAAGATGCTGGAACGCATCCAGAATGATCTGTTTGATTTGGGGGCAGACCTTGCCACCCCAGCCCAAGAGGAGGGACCTGATGCTTTTACCCCCAACGAGATGGTTTTACGCATTGTTCCCGCTCAGGTAGCCCGCCTGGAACAGGAAATAGACCAACTGAATGCAGAGCTGGCGCCGTTAAACAGCTTTGTTCTGCCCGGAGGCTCTTCTGCCAGCGCCTGGCTGCACCTGGCACGCACAGCAGCAAGGCGCGCTGAACGCCACACAATTACGGCAACACAGCAAACAGCCATCAACCCAGAGGCAATAAAATATTTGAATCGTCTATCAGACCATCTATTTGTGTTATCAAGATACCTAAATAAAAAAGGTAAAAATGACGTCCTTTGGATACCCGGCGCTAACCGCGGTTTCTAGGTGACGTTACGGAAGATTAAGCCCCAAGGAGGCTCGTTGACACTGTATTTTCAATGAGCTAACGCATAAGCTTCCCTTAGGTTTTTTTGGGCCGGGCGATTCGCGGCCAGCCCGAGTTATAGTAAGCGGGACAGAGTGTCCCACAAACGAGCAATGGAAGTTGGGAGATAAAGCCCCATGAAAATCATGGTCCCTATAAAACGGGTAGTGGATTATAACGTAAAGGTTCGCGTAAAATCCGACAATACAGGCGTTGAGCTGTCAAACGTTAAAATGTCTATGAACCCTTTTGACGAAATCGCAATTGAAGAAGCGATCCGCCTGAAGGAAGCAGGTAAGGCAGAGGAGATTATTGTTGTCTCCGTAGGCCCAAAAGCTGCACAGGAAACAATTCGCACAGGCCTTGCCATGGGCGCTGATCGCGGCATTCTGGTTCAATATGATGGTGAAACAGAGCCTCTGGCCGTTGCCAAAGTGCTAAAGGGCGTGATTGCAGACGAAAACCCTGGCCTTGTTATTCTTGGCAAGCAGGCCATTGATGATGATTGCAACCAGACAGGCCAGATGCTGGCACAGCTTCTTGGCTGGCCTCAAGGCACTTTCGCCTCCAAGGTAGAATTGGGCGATGATAGTGTGAATGTTACCCGTGAAGTGGATGGCGGTCTGGAAACTGTTAAGCTGAACCTTCCTGCCATCGTAACCACAGACCTGCGCCTGAATGAGCCTCGCTATGCGTCTCTGCCCAACATTATGAAGGCCAAGCGCAAGCCCATTGATGAAAAAACTCCAGAAGATTACAGCGTTGATATGGCGCTCCGCCTAACCACACTGAAAGTGGAAGAACCTCCCAAACGTGAAGCCGGGATCAAGGTTGAAAGCGTTGAAGAGCTGGTGAGCAAACTTAAAGAAAAGGGAGTAATCTAATGACCGCTCTCGTTATTATTGAACATGATCATGACTCTGTAAAAGACGCCACTTTAGCTGCGATAACCGCAGCCAAAGCCTTTGGTGAAGTGCACGGCCTGGTGGCAGGCAGCAGTTGCACAGCCACAGCAGACGCCGCAGCAAAAATTGAAGACCTCAGCAAGGTGTTGGTCGCTGACAATACAGCCTATTCTCACCCATTGGCGGAAGAACTGGCCAATATTGTGCTCAGTGTTGCCGATGACTATGACGCGATTATCGCACCCGCGACAACCACAGGCAAAAACTTCATGCCCCGGGTAGCCGCGGCGCTGGATGTGGCTCAAATCTCTGACATCATCGAAATAATAGATACCGAAACCTTCAAGCGCCCTATTTATGCAGGCAACGCAATTGCGACGGTTAAATCGTCTGATACTAAGAAAGTGATCACAGTTCGGAGCACGGCTTTTGATAAAGCTACAGCTGGAGGTGGATCTGCTTCTGTAGAGGGTATTGCTGCAGCTGCACAATCAGGTGTGTCTGAATTTGTAGGGTCAGAACTATCAAAATCAGACCGTCCAGAGCTTACCTCTGCCAATATCATCATTTCTGGTGGGCGCGGCATGGGCTCTGGCGAGAATTTTGCCATCATTGAAGCAGTGGCAGACAAGCTTGGTGCTGCCGTTGGTGCCTCCCGCGCTGCAGTGGATGCGGGCTTTGTTCCCAACGACTATCAAGTGGGTCAAACCGGTAAGATTGTAGCCCCGGAACTCTATATAGCAGTAGGTATTTCTGGTGCCATACAACATCTAGCGGGCATGAAAGACAGCAAGATCATTGTTGCCATTAACAAAGATGAAGAGGCTCCTATCTTCCAGGTAGCCGACTATGGCCTGGTGGCAGATTTGTTTGAAGCCGTGCCTGCGCTTGAAAAAGCCCTTTGACAAAAAAGCATCATAAACTATAAGAGAGAGCGTCTTTTAAAGGCGCTCTTTCTGTATATATATGACAGAAAATCGGGTGGAAAAGTCATCTTTTCTGGGGTGCAAGGTGATTTATTTCCCACAAAAATCGAACTGAATTGCTGCACTGCAGCAAAAAAGTTGAAATTTGGCTTGTGTTTTTGAATAATCACTGGCCCAATGGGTTTGTCATTAAGGTAAAGAGTCAAATAATAGGTTGCTGCATATCGCATATTAGCAACATTTTTTTATAAGGGTTCTGAATAAAACTGTTACCAAATAATAACTTAACCTAAACAGTTTCAATTCAGAGGATGCAGGGTAAAGAATGTTTGAAAAGGTTGGAATCATTGGTGCAGGACAAATGGGTAGCGGGATCGCCCATGTCTGCGCGGTTAATGGCATCGATGTGGTCATGTCTGATATCTCGCTCGACAGAGCTGAAGCTGGTCTTGAGATCATTAAAGGCAATATCGAACGACAAATCGCCAAGGGCCGAGTCTCCCCAGAAGAAATGGAAGCTGCTCTTTCCAGAATCACTGTGGCTGATACACTTAAGGCACATTCCTCTCGCGATGTCGTGATTGAGGCCGCCACAGAAGATGAGCATATTAAAACCTCTATCTTCAAGGAGCTTTGCCCTCACCTGAAGAAGGGCGCATTTCTAGCCTCCAACACGTCTTCTATCTCTATTACACGTCTGGCAACGTCCACTGACAGGCCAGAACTGTTTATGGGCATGCACTTCATGAACCCGGTGCCAATCATGAAGCTGGTTGAGCTTATTCCGGGCATTGCCACCTCACGAGAAACGCATGACAAGTTCACACGCTTTGCGGCGATGCTCGGCAAGACAGCGACTGTTTCCGAAGATTTCCCAGCCTTTATCGTGAACCGTATCCTGATCCCTATGATCAACGAAGGCATCTACACCCTGTATGAAGGTGTGGGTAGTGTGGAAGCCATTGATGAGGCCATGCGCCTTGGGGCAAACCACCCTATGGGCCCGCTAACACTGGCCGATTTCATCGGTCTGGATACCTGCCTTTCTATCATGCAAGTGCTGTATGATGGTCTGGCCGACAGCAAATACCGCCCTTGCCCACTTCTGGTGAAATATGTGGAAGCAGGCTGGTTGGGCCGCAAAACAGGCCGTGGCTTCTATGACTACCGCGGCGACGGCGAACCTGTCCCCACACGTTAATTCCTGCTTTCGGGGAAACTTTGGTTTCCCCGAAGCTTTATGATGCATATGAAAAAGCTTCGGCCCCCACTGCAGAGAGTGTTACAGCCTGAGCACCAAACATTTTAAGCAACTCACCGCTTTCCGCCGGACGCAACGCCACCACTTTGGAAAGCGCATCCGCATAAGCCGCTGAATGAGCCCGAACGAGTATATTGGCTTTTGCCACTTCCATGCCTGATAAAAACTGGCCTTTATCCGTATCCCATACCCCTGTCTGGCGATACGTTCCCATGCCTGCCATCGCATCATTTTCCAACGACACAGGTACCTTCAACCCCCCACAGCCACAGCTGTAATAAACGCGCGATTATGCGCTATCTGGCTCGTGATAGTGATCTCATACCCACAGATGCCTTTCTTCAGGCAAAAATGGATGAATGGCTGTTTTGGGAACAATATAGCCATGAACCCGCCATCGCTGTTGTTCGCTTTCTTGTGGCTTTGAAAGGTATAAACCGAAGCACAATTGACCCTCAACTTATTCTCAAAGGGGAGGCTGCCCTGAATTTGATGGAAAACCATCTAAACGGTTGTGACTATCTGGTAGGAAACACACTATCGCTGGCGGATATTGCGCTGTTTGCTTATACCCAGTTTGCAGAAGAAGGTGGCTTCAGTCTTGCCCCTCATCCAGGAATCACAGCATGGCTTCAACGGATAAAGAACTTGTTAGCCTGCTGAAACACCCGAAGAAGCCGCAGCCCAAAAGGGTCAAGCGGCCTGTGTAAATCACAACTCACCCTCTTTCAGGGCCTTGAACAGCTCCAGTGCCTCAGGGCTGTCCCACAACAGCGGGCCGAGATAATAGGCTTTCACCTCACCATCCGCCCCCACAACAAAGCTGGCAGGAAGGGCACCGCCTGAAAGGTTAAACGCCAGCTTTGCCGCCGGCTCCGCATAAAGGGCCAGGCCTTCAATGCCCCAAGCGGCCAGCGATTGCTTGGCCTGCTCTATGCCGCCATGATCCACACTGATGGCCACCACTTCAAAGCGATCATCCCCCAATTCCCGTTGCAGGTTGGCCAGTTCCGGCATTTCTTTTTTGCACGGCGCACACCAACTGGCCCACAAGTTTATCAACATAGCCTTGCCTTGCAGGCTGTTTAGCGCTATGGCCGGTGCATCTTCCCGCTCTATCATCGTATCGGGCAGGATGATGGGGGTTGATGGCACCTTCAGGTTTGCCATCTCACCCTGTAAATAGGCTTGGATAGGCGCATCAATCGTTGTGGGAAGGCCAAACAACCGATAAGCTGCCACGCCTGAAGCCAGAACAAGAACGAACGTAAACAGAAGGGCCCCTCGGGACATGCCTTTCTCCGGGTTGGAATAAAATGAGCGACCAAAATAATAGCGTAGCCAGCAAAGGCAAGAGTGGAATGGATCACACTTCCGAGAGCACACATACATCCGGCAAGGGCCAGAGCATGTGGGGCGGGCGCTTTGGCGGCGGGCCTACTGCAATTATGGAGGAAATTAACGCCTCTATTGATTTTGACAAACGCCTCTACCGGGAAGATATCGCAGGCTCGAAAGCCCACGCCACCATGTTGGCCAAACAGGGCATTATTTCTGAGGCCGATAAAGACGCTATTTTAAAAGGCCTGACACAGGTTCAAGGCGAAATTGAAACCGACCAGATGACCTACGACCCGGCCCTTGAGGATATCCACATGCATGTGGAATCACGCCTCCGGGAAATCGTGGGAGATGCTGGCGCGCGGCTGCACACAGGCCGGTCCCGCAATGATCAGGTCGCGACAGACTTCCGCCTTTGGGTGCGTGCGGCCATTGACCAATTGGATATAGGTTTTCAGGGCCTGCTTGGTGCGCTTCTCACACAGGCAGAAAAATATGCCGCTGATGTGATGCCTGGCTTCACTCACCTGCAGACGGCCCAGCCCGTGACCCTTGGCCACCACCTGATGGCCTATCATGAAATGCTGACGCGGGATCGCGCCCGGCTGGCAGATTGCCGCAAACGGGTGAATGAAAGCCCGTTGGGTGCGGCCGCCCTTGCTGGTACCAGCTTTCCCATCGACCGGCACATGACAGCCGAAGCCCTTGGCTTTGACAGGCCGCTGGCCAACTCGCTAGATGCCGTGTCTGCACGAGATTTTGCGATTGAGTTTCTTTCTGTCCTTTCCATTTCCGCCGTGCATCTTTCACGGCTGGCTGACGAGATTGTGCTGTGGGCCACCCCTGCTTTCCGCTTTCTGGAACTGTCAGACGGGTTTTCCACCGGCTCTTCCATCATGCCGCAAAAACGCAACCCGGACGCGGCAGAGCTGATCCGGGCAAAAGTTGGCCGCATTATGGGTGCCCAAAACGGCCTTATGGTGGTTATGAAGGGCCTGCCACTTGCCTATTCAAAAGATATGCAGGAAGATAAGGAACCTGTGTTCAAAGCCGTGGATGATTTCGCCCTGTGCCTTGCTGCCATGACAGGCATGATGGAAGATTTCAAGCCCAACACCAAAAACATGGCCGCCGCAGCGGGGCAGGGTTTCTCAACGGCAACGGACCTGGCCGACTGGCTGGTGCGGGTGCTTGGCCTGCCCTTCAGGGATGCCCACCATGTGACAGGTGCCGTAGTGAAAGAAGCCGAGACACGTGGCGTTGATCTCGCTGACCTGCCGCTTGAGGCCATGCAATCAGTAGAGCCCCGAATTACGGATGATATTTATAGCGTGCTGACGGTAGAAGCTTCTGTGAATAGCCGCACCTCCTTTGGTGGTACCGCGCCCGCAAATGTGAAGAAGGCTGTTGCCACCGCGCGGGAGAAGCAGAAATGAAACGGCTACTCACCGTAAGCCTCACCCTTTTTCTGGCCACAGGCCTCGCTGCCTGCGGGAAAAAGGGGGAGCTGAAGCCCCCGGCTGATTATCACCAGACACAATAAGAGTACGCGGCCAAGCCGCACACCAGGTTTTGATATGGATCATTTTGAGTATAAAAACGGCGAGCTTTACGCCGAAGATGTGGCAATAGCAGAGATTGCTGCTGCGGTTGGCACCCCTGTTTACATTTATTCCACTGCCACCCTTCAGCGCCATTACCGCGTGTTTGCAGAAGCCTTCACTGGGCTAGATGCCCTAGTGTGTTATGCGGTGAAAGCCAACAGCAATCAGGCTGTTTTGGCCACCCTTGCAAAAGAAGGGGCTGGTGCAGATGTGGTAAGCGGCGGCGAGCTGTTACGCGCCCTGAAAGCAGGCATTCCCGGTGAACGGATTGTTTTCTCAGGCGTTGGCAAAACACCTGAAGAAATGCGCCTTGGGCTGGAAGCTGGTATCAAGCAGTTTAATGTGGAAAGTGAAGCTGAACTTGAAGTGCTGAATGCGGTAGCCGGAGATATGGGCCTTACAGCCCCTGTTTCCATCCGCGTGAACCCGGATGTGGACGCGAAAACCCACGCCAAAATTTCTACAGGCAAATCCGAAAACAAATTCGGTATCCCGTGGGTACGCGCCCACAGCATGTATGACCTGATCGCCGGCCTTGATCATGTGAGCGGTACAGGCATTGATGTGCATATCGGCTCGCAGTTAACCGATCTGGAACCCTTCAAGCTGGCTTTTGAAAAAGTGGTTGGGTTGGTGAAAGAACTACGGGAAAAAGGCCATGCCATCTGTCATATTGATCTGGGTGGTGGCCTTGGTATTCCGTATGACGGCGAGCAAAAAGCCCCGCCCTTGCCCGCTGAATATGGAGATATGATCAAAGCTGTGCTGGGAGATTTGGACTGTAGCATCATTCTGGAGCCTGGTCGCCTGATTGCAGGGAACGCCGGCATTTTGGTGAGCAAAATGCTGTATAGCAAAACCAGCGGTAACAAAGGCTTTTATATTGTAGACGCGGCCATGAACGACCTCATGCGCCCAGCCATTTATGATGCCCATCATGATATTATCCCCGTGACCGAAAAAAGCGGGGAAGATGAGGTGATGATTGATTTTGTCGGTCCTATCTGTGAATCCAGCGATGTGTTTGCCAAAGACAGGCTGGCAGCCCCCTTAAGCGCGGGTGACCTGATCGCCATCAAGTCTGCCGGAGCCTATGGGGCCGTTATGTCAGGCACCTATAACACCCG
The DNA here is from genome assembly GCA_050289785.1 of Kordiimonas sp. Taxonomy (GTDB): domain Bacteria; phylum Pseudomonadota; class Alphaproteobacteria; order Sphingomonadales; family Kordiimonadaceae; genus Kordiimonas. The sequence continues at coordinate 1,833 of JBNKGK010000044.1, read as the reverse complement.
GCCACTGGTGCCTGAAGTGTTGGTGAACGGAAGTGATTATGCTGTGGTGCGCAAACGGCCAACGGTGGAAGAGCTGATTGCACAGGATATAGTGCCAAACTGGCTCTAGTCTTCTGCGCCGGCAGCTGGTTCTTTCGTCTTCCTACTGTGCCCAAGGGCCTTGTTCACAGCAGAAAGCAACTGTTCCATATTAAACGGCTTGGAGAGAATGCCCTCAATCAACAGCGACAAATTGTGGGCACGCTGGCGCTCGTTTGCATAACCAGACATCAGAATGATGGGCACATTAGGCCTGGATGCACGCACCTTAAGGGCAAGGGAAATACCATCCATCATCGGCATCGCAATATCCGACAGCAGCATGTCCACATGATGTTCATTCATCAAATCGACAGCCGCCGCCCCATCGACAGCAGAATAGACACTATGCCCATGCATGGTGAGCACGCGTATCACGAAGTCACGAACGGACTCTTCATCTTCTACAACCAAAATGCGGGCCAAGGGGTTTCCTTCCCACCTAAACCAAACCAATGTGCCTATGCTCGGCCCATTTTGCCGATAAAGGGCAGCTCTCTATAACGATATGCAACATCCATTCCATATCCAATAACAAAAACGTCCGGACACTCAAAACCTATAAAATCTGGTTTAATATTAGTGACATGGCCACCGCTTTTGTCAAGCAACACAACGCTTGTTACCGATTCCGCACCCAAACGCTCATAATAATTTTTTGCGAATCTTAATGCACGTCCATGTTCAAAAATATCATCAATCACCAACACATCTCTGCCCTTAACCTGCAAATCTGACGCTGAGCGAAGTTCAACATGATCTTTATTTCTGGCTTTTTTAAGATGGATGAAATCCATTTCCATCACACAGCCCCTGCTTGACATGGCTCGGGTGAGATCTGCTGCAAACATCATGGCACCGTTCATCACCACCTGGGCAACAGGCTCTGTATCAAACCAGCGCACAAGCTGATCGGCCAATTCTTCAATTCGAGTGATAATTTCTTCACTGGTATAAATAGGTTCAATGCCGTGATGGGCATCGCTCGCTAGTTCCCAGTTGAAGAAAAATTTACTCATTTCAGCTCCGCTTCCCTATCTGAGCGTGTGCCCTCAATTGCCTTCACTTCCGCCTTGGCCGCCCCTGCGGGAATAGGGCTACGGCTTTCCTGGAAAGCCAGCTTGGCACCACGCCTGAGCACCAGCCCTGGAGGATTAAATATCCAGCTATCCAGAACCCGGCCTCTGTTATCCAGAATGCTGGCCTGCACTTGAGGCACATTAGCGGCCCGAGTACCTGTATTTTCCACATAGCCCCTGACCACCAACGCCGCTTTACCATCCCGTGTTTCAACGGCGGAGCTTTCAAGCAGCGCCCGCACATAAACTTCTGTTTCCGTAATTGGCGGGGTCAGAGGCTTCCCATCATCAGGCTTGAAACGGTCCACATCTTTCACCCCCTCAAACCAGCCATAGAAGCCACGGGAAGCAGGCCAGCTTTCTTTCAGGCTATCCTTCATAAACACCAGCACAAACAAAATACTGACGATAAAGAGCAGGAGAGCCCCCCAACCAATGGCCATAAAGCGGCGATTACGGGCAAGCTCATCCCGCTCGCCCTGGCGGCGCTGTTCCGCCCGGCGACGTGCGACAAAATCATCATCATCTTCATCATAGTCTGGGTCAGATTTATCGCCGCCTAGCGCATCTTCAAATTCAGGCCCTAATTCACCGAGCTTATCCCGAATAGCTTCTGTTATACCAAAGTCATCGCCGTCCAACGAGCCATCTTCATCATCACGCTCAGCTTCTTTCT
>JBNKGK010000043.1:0-14816 GCA_050289785.1 Kordiimonas sp. | reverse complement strand
TTGTCCTTCGGGTGTCAGGGAGCAGGGCCGTATTGTTGGCCCCACTCCGCGACATTATTGGTTAACCAAAGAGACCAAGTACTGTTGATGGTGCCTGGTTCGCAATGGACAGAGCCTGAAGGCCAAGCTGTTGTTTCACTTGCAAAGATTGCAGGCTCGCGGATTCTTTCGCAAGATCTGCATCGACCAAGTTACCAATACCAACCTCAATGCTATCAGACAGCTTGTCTACGAAGCTGCGCTGCAGTTCCAGACGCTTCGCACCAGACCCCAATGTGGACAGAGAAGAGTTCACATTAGAGATGGACGCTTCGATCTTGCTTACAGCAGAAGTGGCGTTAGCGGCTGTGTTAATTTGAGTTGAAGTGGCAACTGTCACGTTACTACCACCAAGGGATAGGTCCTGAGCGGTAATTGTGATGTTGGTACCACCAGTATCATTCGTGATGGCAACAATGTTTGATCCACTGGATTTCACAGCGTTGGTGCCGTTAAATTCAGCGCTATCAACAATGGATGTGATTTGGGCGCGAAGTTGCGTGAAATCATCATTCAGAGATGTACGGCTGGCTGAGTCGAGGCCACTATCTTTAGCCGCAACAGCTTTTTCCTTCATTTCAATAAGAAGGTCAGAAACTGCTTCGCCAGCAGCGATAGCAACGTCAACAGTGGAGGTAGCACGGTCAATAGACGATTTCACAGCATTCAAGCCGGAAACATCTGCGCGCAGCTTTTGAGCAATAGAAAATACAGCTGCATTATCTTTTGCGGAACCGACTTTGAGGCCAGTGTTAATTTGGTTTTGAATTGTGGTGAGAGATTTGTTGGTTTGATTGAGGTTTTGCAGAGCTGCAAGTGCACCAGCATTGGTGTTTACTGAAAATCCCATTTTAATTCTCCATTCTGAGAGTTGTATTGAGCCTTTTGCTCGGGAAAGCTTTTTGCTTTCTGCCAATCATATAAGCATTTGCCGTGCCAAATTGTTCTCTGTGGCGGAATTCAGGTTTAAGGTTTTGAAAAATATATAAAAATTTAATTTGTTTGTTCTTTTTGTTTCTTTAGCCTGGATAAAGAAAGGGGGAATTTTGTGCCGTGTGGGGCATTTTTTACCGACTTGAGGCGGCAAAAAGTGCCGGACATGGCAAAAATTACCTTATAGGACTTTCGTGAGCCAATTAGGGCCCACCTGAAACGTCGAGAGGTGAGGGGATTACAGGACTGAATTAATAGGGTTATCTGACGAATTAGACTGAGTGGCACTTTGTTGGCGTTGAAGTTTTGCCTGAGCGGCAAGCCCTTCCATTATCGTACGGTTGATGTTGATGAGGTCATCAATGGATTCACTGCCACGCATTACTTCCGAAGAATGTTTGGAAACCCATATAGAAAGCGAAATGATGCTGGCTCTTAGTTGGGGAGGCAGGCCATTACCTTCTGTTCCGCAATCTGTGGAGAAGACAGACCACATGCGCCGGTTCCAATCCAGAGCTTCAGCCATTTGCTTGTCGCGTACCCCTCTATCCCGAGCGTCCACCAGGGAGCCTGTTACTTGCGCAAATAGCCGGTATTCAATCTGACTGGGGGTTTCAGATGATTGCTGGGCTTTTTGATAGGCTTGGTACGACATGCAACTTTCCGCTTTTACTATATTATAGTGAGGCTCAGGCTATTTCTCCCAGGCGCTCTCTTTCAAAGGCAATTAGCTTTCTGCAGGTCATTAAGGCTCTGTAATAGTTTCTGTCCATTACGTCACGACTGATCTTAACGCAATTTTCCACGGCTTCCGGTGTGCTGATTGCATTCATGAATTCGGTCATACGTAAAACAAACTCTTCATAATATTTGTCTGTCTGGTCCTGATCCATGTACATCAGCATAATAGGAAAGTAGATCCGCTTAGCTGGTGTATTTACATCCTCTTCCTGCAATATATCCTTTTCACGAAGGATAGATGCCTTGTTGTGGACAATCAAAGTTGCCCGCCTGTCAGCGTTTGCAATAACCGCGCCATTTATCACCAGTTTCTCATCTGGTTTTAAAGAAAGTTTTAACGCCACTCTGTTCTCCCTAAAAAAAATGCACCAGAAGGTTTGGTTAAGCTTATTACATAAATAGCATGGTTAATTACCATACGGTCTTTTAGAAATATTGCCAGTAAATGTTACTTGGCCTCTGCTTTGCATTACCTTCCTATAGGGTTTGCATAGGGTGCTTCTGAGTGGCATAGTCGCATCAATATACTTTAAATTACGTTAATAATAAGGGGCTCTCGGCACGTGTCTAAGGTCAAGCAGGAATATAAAGCCGGAAAAGCTTATGAAAAAGGACGCAAATATGTTGATGAGCATGATTGGCCTAATGCGGTCAAACATCTGCTTGTAGCCTGGGAGACATACCCGAAAAATTTAAGCGTCCTTACCCTCCTTGCTCATGCTTTGGTTCAACTCGGTGTCCGGGAAAAGGCAATCGAGGTGTTGGAAAAAATACTGGAGCACCACGGTCCGGATTCTAACGTCTGCGCTATCATGCTGCAAATGGCTTTGAATATGGGGATGTATGATATTGGTGTCAAAATTGGTAACCTCCTTATATCTATGGATCCGGAAAATCCATCTCACTATGTTAATCTTGCTACAGCGTACCAAAACAATGGCCAAATTCAGGAGGCGATTGAATTTTTGCAGGGTGTGATTCAGATGTTCCCTGAGCACTCTGACTTATGGAACATCCTGGGCACATCGGTGCGCCTGAGAGATGGTGCTGCAGATAGCCTGATTTTTTTTGAGGAATCATTAAGGCTGGACCCACGTAGCTATAAGGCGCTGAGTAATTATGCTCATGCGCTCTTGTTGATCGGCGATGTGGATGGGGCAATGAAAGCTGATCTTAGAGCCGTTGAAGTGGATGAAAATGCTTCTGAGGCTCATATTGGGCTGGGCATGATGCTGTTATATAGTGGGAGGCTGGCAGAAGCTTGGGACCATTATAAATATCGTAATGCCAGTGGCCGGACTATTGACCAGAGCCAGATATACACCCATGGCTTACCCGAATGGCAAGGCGAAAGCCTGGAGGGCAAGGGACTTTTTATTGCTGCCGAACAGGGGATTGGTGACGAAATAATGTGGGGGAATTTCCTGCCCTTTTTGTATGACCGTGCAGAAAAACTATTCATTGGCTGTGACAGAAGATTAGTCTCTATATATCAAAGACGTTTTCCCAATGCTTTTGTGGAGGCATATCGTGATGGTATTCGGGAGGGGTATCGATACCGTGTTTTTCCCGAGGCTGAGCGACGCATAAAAGCAGGTGAGCTGAAAATGGACTTTTCCATCATGCTCGCAAGTGCAGCTCGATATGACTGGTCAGGCAAAGACGATGTATGCTGTCATCCCGACGGTTTCTGTTTCGCCGACCCGGAATTGAGCGCAACATATAAAATGAGGCTGGATTCTTACAGTAAGAAGCCCAAAATTGCTCTCGCCTGGAGAAGTGGAAAGATGACAAGGGAGAGGTCTTATCTTTATGCTACGCCGGAAGACATGAAGCCATTGATGGCGCTTGCAGATAAAGTTGATTTTGTGAATTTGCAGTATGGAGATTGTAGTGAAGAGTTGAAAAGCATCAAAGCCTTGTACGGCGTTGATGTTATTAATTTTGAAGATGTAGATTTGAAGCAGGATATTGAAGCCAATATGGCTATTGTTGATAACTGCGATCTGGTTCTTTCTGTCTGCTCTGCTCCGGGTATGTTCTCCATGGCGGCGGGCGTCAAAACAATCATCATGTCACCTGACAGGCCCTGGTGGAGCTTTGGATCTGATCAGAAGGTACTCTTTGCGAGAGACGCAGAAATGGTGCATGTGGAGAAAGATAAAGGCTGGCCAGAGATTATGGATGTTGTTGTCCGCAAGGTGAAAGGGGAGTTGGGGCTCTAAAATGGATATGCAGCCCCCCTTTTTTATAGCGGAAGTATCCAGCAATCACAGCCGCGATCTGGAACGGTGCCTTGCGTTTATTGAAACATCCGCACGTATTGGGTGTGATGCTGTTAAGTTTCAGCTTTTTAAAATTGATGAATTGTTCGCTCCGGAAATTTTGTCTGTGAGCCCAGAACATCAGCGTCGGCGTGATTGGGAGTTGCCCCTGGAATTTTTACCCGCTTTGGCTGAGGCTAGCCACAAACATGACATTCAGTTTTCCTGCACGCCTTTCTATTTGCGAGCTGTTGAGGAACTGGAGCCCTATGTCGATTTTTATAAAATTGCTTCCTACGAAATGGTTTGGGATGATCTGATTATTGCATGCGTCCGCACAGGCAAGCCAGTTGTTATGTCGACAGGTATGGCAACTCAAAGCGAAGTTATGCATGCCGTTGATGTCTTTAATAAAGCCGGGGGGGGAGAGCTTTCTCTTCTTCACTGCGTCTCTGGCTATCCTACGCCTATCGAGAATTGCAATCTTGCGGCCATACGCACACTCAAAGAGGCAACACGCTGTCCGGTCGGCTGGTCGGACCATTCATGCAGTTCAGCTGTTATCAATAGGGCAATAGACCGCTGGGGGGCTAGGGTTATTGAGTTTCACCTGGATCTGGATGAAGAGGGGGCTGAATACAAAACAGGTCACTGTTGGCTCCCCGACGAAATAGGCAGTGTTATCCGGCACCAGCGTGAGATGCAGCTTGCTGATGGCAACGGTATCAAGGCCCCAACTCCGGCAGAAATAGAAGATAGACCATGACGAGCAGACCCCTCAGATGGTTTGCGGCCAACAATGGCAGTGAGACAGGAATGGCAGAAAAAGCAATCGCGGTAATCGGGGCAAGACTCAATTCAAGCAGGTTGCCAGGCAAGCAACTCTTGCCGCTTGCAGGTGTGCCGATGATAGAGCATATCGCTCGTCGTTTGCGTGCAGTTGGTGAGTTTGATGAGGTCATTTTAGCCACAACGGATGATAGCTTTAACAAACCGCTTGTTGATTGGGCTAAATCAAGTGGCACCAGCTTTTTTGCCTATTCTGGTGATGTGGATGATTTGGTTGGGCGGGTCGATACCATCGTAAAGAATGAAAAAGCAGAGCTTATTTTATACGTGTGTGGTGATAGCCCTCTCATTGAGCCTGAAACCATTAAAAATATGGTTCAGGCCTTACGGCAGCAGCCTGAGGCTGGATGTGCCATGCTGGAAACTCCGCCAGAAGGGCAACAGTATATTCATGCTGGTTTTGACCTGTATCGCAGACAGTTCTGGGACGAAATGGTCGCTGCTTCAGTGGAACCTTTTGAGCGGGAACATCTCGGGGTGGCGTTTCACCGGGTAGGTAAGGTGAAGCCTGGAGAAATAGCCATTGTAAAAGATGACCCTGTTTTTCTCTCTTGTGAGCACAGAATTTCCGTCGATACACCATCAGATTATGGTTTCATGGGGCAAATTTATTCGGATTGGTATGGGCGCCATGACAAAAAATCGATTGTAGATTTAAGGTGGGTGATCCAACACCTTCAAGCAGATGACAAACTGGCCGCAGCCAACAGACATGTGCGGCAAAAAGGGATCAGGGAAAAGTCTCGCTCAGTTCTCATTTTTGCAGAGGCGGGGCCCAAAACTGGCCTTGGGCATTTGTCCCGTATGCTGGTTCTTGCCAGGGCAATGCTGGATATGGCCGCAGCCAAAGTTCATATGGTGATTGTAGGCGAAGTGCCTAAAGGGTTTGACTGGCAGTATGTTTCTCACACGGTCATCGCACCAGATGCTGCAGAATATCTGTTGGAAGACCTGCCGGGTCCTCACATCGTTATTACTGATATGAAATCGGACATTGCGCGTTTTACTGCATATTTTAAAGCTGCTCAGGCAGATGGAGCTATGTTGGTCGCCGTTGACAGGGTTGTCGATGGCCTGCAGGCGGATTTGCTGGTTATCCCTAACTTTCAGGAAAACATCTCTGAGGATCAGGCGATTCATTCTGTTTCCGGTTGGCCTTATTACCTGTTGCCGAGGGTATCAAGAAAGTTGCCCAATTCAGATAATGTAAGGGAATTGATTGTTCTAACGGGGGGCGGTGATACCAAATTGCTAGCGCAGACCTGGCCCTCGGAACTTGATGAAAAGTTGCCCGAGGACGTTAATGTAACCTGGGTTCAGTGGCCTTATGCAGATGCTCCTCAAGTGCCGGAAACGTCGATAAGAACATGGACAGTCTGGCACACGAAGCCGACCCTTGCGAAAGAGTTGCACAGGTTTGATATGGCTCTCTGTGCTTATGGTGTGTCTTTTTTTGAATGCCTCAATGCAGGTTTGCCCACGGTCACCTTTGATGCCACAGGTGGCATTTCTAGCGAAGAGTGGCTGGCTCTTGAAAAAGCTGATGTTGCTATGCCTGAAAAGATGGCTGATCAGGTAATCACTGCTGTGGTACAGCTTGCACAGCATGGTGAGGTAAGACAGAGCCTAAGTGAAAAAGCCTTTGAGCTTTTGAAAAATGATGGTGGAGCAACTGTTGCCCAGGCTGTGTGGGCCGAATATCAGCAGAAAAATTGGGGATTACAGGATGACAATTGCTTTTTCTAAAATTGGTTCGGTGACGCGTCTACAAGGTGATGCTCAACCATTAGTGGCTGCGAGAGGCTGCCCAATTTGTGGCGCGCAGGATTATCGAGTGGTTGAAGAAATTGCGGCACTGCAGTTTTTTTCTGATCCAAAAGATAAGCCCAAACACACCACCGTACGCCAGGTTGGCTGCAGGTCATGCCTGACCCTTTATATGAATCCTTGCTATACAGATTATGGTTTTGAAACCCTTTTTGTGGAGGCCGGTCGGTCATATGGAGATGGGGGCAGTAGACATGATGAGCAAATTGCCTGGATGCAAAAGCATAACCTGTTGAGTGCAGAGGCTACTTATATGGATATTGGCTGCTTTGAAGGGGAGTTCCTGTCAAATTTACCCGTGGGGAAGCAGTTTATTGGGATCGATTTTGATAAAGGTGCCATCGAACGCGCCAAGACCCGTTTTGATAAAGAACACTATACCTTCATACAAGGGCGCTTTGAGGAAATGGTTCTGGAGAGCCCTGTAGATGTGTACACCATGTTTCATGTGCTTGAGCATTTGCCCGATCCTGTCGGTGTGCTGAAACGTTTGCGGCAGTTCGCTCACGAAAAAACAGCATTGATTGTTGAGGTGCCTGTTCTTGAGAAGGGGAACACCAATGATATTCACGGCTTTTTTTCTCCTCAACATTTAACTCATTTTAGCAAGCATACCCTTAAGCTGGCCTTTGCTCAGGCTGGGTGGAGCATTGCCGATGCCGAAGATGCGGAAGATTATAACGGGCATAGAGTGGTTGGCTATCCTGATGATAGTGTGCTTGCTGTTGAACCTGAGCTCACGGACTATGTCACCCTGCAGGAAATCAGAGGGGAGCATGCTGCCGCTCTTGCCGAGGCAGAAAAGCATTTAGAAACTATACCAGATAGTAAGAAGCTTATTATTTGGGGGGCAGGCATGCATTTGGAATATCTGTATCAGCGGACAACCTTGTTTGAGCGTGACAGGTCCAGGCACTATGTACTTGTTGATGGCGATGAAACCAAGCAGGGCACGTGCTGGCATGGCCTCACCATTCATGCGCCGACAGAACTGCAAAATATTGATTGGGAAGGGACGGCTCTGTTGATATCCAGCTATGGTAGCCAGGAAAAAATCAGGGAGGCAGCGATAGGACTAGGTATACCAGCAGATAATATCTATGCAGTCTATGACATGGTGAAAACTTATTAAGAAAACCTCATTTACTATTGGGGTAACTAACACAAGTATTGGGTAAAGAAGGTTTTTGATATGGCGCTTGGGGCAAAATATATTGCGGATTATATAGCAGGGCAGGGCACGAAGCGTGTTTTCGTTTATCCTGGGGGCACGATTGCGCCTATCCTTGAGGAACTGAACAAACTTGGTGTTGAGTTATTTGTGCCGAAGCATGAACAGGGTGCTGGGTTTGCTGCCATTGCGGCGGCGCGATTGACAGGCCAGCCTCAGGTTTGCCTTGTGACCTCCGGGCCGGGGGTCACTAATGCCGTTACTCCTATCGCTGATGCCTATTTCGATTCTGTTCCTGTGTTGTTTATCACGGGGCAGGTGGGGACAGGGGACTTGAACTGTAGCCCGGAGCTAAGGCAGAGGGGGTTCCAGGAGGTTGATACCGTCAATTTATGCCAGCCTGTCACCAAGGCCGTTTTTCAGCCTCGTACTCCTGATGCAATCCCACAAATGCTGCATGATGCCTATAAAACCATGACTTCTGGCCGGAAGGGGCCTGTGGTTCTGGATATGCCAATGGATGTGCAGCGCTCGGAAATGAGTGATGCGGCATCATTTTCTGATCTGGGCAATGCTGATGACATCGTGGCGGATTTGGATGATGCAGCTTTTCAGGAGATTGCTGATAAATTGGCTGCTGCTGAACGGCCTCTCATTATTGCAGGCAATGGCGTGTTACAGTCTGGTGCGATTAATGAACTGAGGACTTTGGCAAGGTCCTGTGGATGCGCCGTGAGCCAGAGTTTGCCTGCGCTGGGTGTTTATCCGACAGCAGACCCAATGGCGCTTGGTTTTCACGGCCATACGGGTAGTCAGGCAGCGGGAAAGGCGATCCAGTTGGCCGATGTCGTGTTGGCGGTTGGTACGCGCATGGATGTTCGCCAAACCGGCTCTGAGACTAAAAGTTTTGCCTCGCAGGCATGGATTGCTCGTGTTGACCTAGATAGCACAGAGATTGAAAATAGCCGTATTCCCGCCAGTCTGAACATTAAAATAGATGCGAAAGCAGGTTTAGCAAAAATTCTCTCAACTCTGGAAGGGAAGACAGTAACCGATAAAGCCTCATGGCGTGCGACCATTGCAGAGTTAAAAACGGCCAATGCTTATGGCTGTGGACCGGCGAGTGGCCTGAAACCACAGGCTATCATTGAGGCGGTGAATAAGGCTGCAAATGCTGGTCCTGTGGTTGTTACCTCTGGTGTGGGGTCTCACCAGCAATGGGCCGCCCGGCATTTTGATTATGATCTGCCCGAGCGGACTTGGCTCACTTCTGCAGGTCATGGCACTATGGGTTTTGATTTGCCAGCAGCAATCGGTGCAGCGCTGGCAGCGCCAGAGGCATCCATTATCTGTTTCGTGGGCGATGGCTCCCTGCAAATGAATATCCAGGAACTGGCCACGATTGCAGAGCATCACCTGCCCATCAAGATATTTGCGCTTGATAATGCCAGGCTGGCGATTGTTTCCCAGTTCCAATTGTTTAACTGGCAGCAAGACCTGACAACGGGTGGTAAGAAAAACCCTGATTTTGCGGCCATTGCAAAGGCTTATGGCTTGCATTCCCTGATGATTGACCAGACAGATCAGTTAGACGCTGCAGTTCAGGAGGCGTTAAGTGTAACGGGGCCATGTCTGATCCACTGTAAGGTGGACCAGAGCGAGGATGTTTCTCCCATGTTATTGCCGGGCCAGACGATGGACAAGATGTGGCACAGGGAAGATGTGGCATGACGGCACGCATTGCATTTGTGACAGGCGCCAGCAGGGGTATAGGCAAGGCCATTGCGGCCCGTTTGCTGGCGGATGGGCATAAGGTTGCTGCGGGCTATTTGCATCATCCAGAAGGGGTGGCTGATTTAGCCGGGGCCTTCCCCGTTAAGGTGGATGTGGCTGAACGGGCTTCTATTCAGGAGGCTTTGGCTATTATCAAGGCCGACTTGGGTGATGTTTCTATTCTTGTGAATAATGCTGGGATTGCTCAGGAAAAGGATTTTTTTTCAATCACCGATGAGGATTGGGATATCATGCTCGGGGTGAATCTCAGGTCAAACTTTGCACTGTCGCAGGAGGTTCTGCCGACAATGATAGAGAAGGGTTGGGGGCGTATTATCAATATTTCTTCCATTGGTGGGCAATGGGGCGGCATGAACCAGGTTCATTATGCTGCGGCAAAAGCGGCACAGATTAATTTTACGCGCTCTCTTGCCAAGCTTTTTTCCAAAAACGGGATAACAGCTAATGCCCTTGCTGTAGGCTTGGCCAAAACTGATATGACGGCCGATGAACTATCACGGGACGATGGTAAAGCAAAAGTAGCAGGCATCCCTGTTGGTCGGCTGGCTGATACATCTGAAATTGCTGCGGCGGTATCTTTTCTGGCATCTGATGATGCAGCCTATGTGACAGGGCAAACCCTTAATTTAAATGGCGGAATGTATTTTGACTAAGCGATTGCTGGTTCTTGGCGGCAGCCGACAGGCTTTGGCGGGGCTAAAGCAGATAAAGGCAGCTTTGGATGTGGAGCTGGCTATCTGCGATATGGATGCCGCAGCCCCCGGTTTTGAATTGGCAGATTACCAGATTTTGGCAAGTGTTTATCATCTGGATCAGTGCTTGCCAGCCGTCCTGGAATTCCATAAAACGACCCCTGTTGATGGTGTGATGTGCCTTGCCTGTGATGTGCCGCATATCGTGGCACGGATCGCAGAGGCGTTAAATCTGCCCGGTATTCCTGTTGAGGCGGCTGACTTGGCTGTGAACAAACTGGCCATGAAAAACAGATTTGAACGAGATGGTGTCTCTGTTCCCAGATATGCACAGATATCGGGTGTTTCGGATATTCTGAGGTTTAAGGATAAATGGAAAAATCTTGTTATAAAACCATCAGATAGTCGTGGTTCTAAAGGTGTTAGTTTATATGGAGAGCGAGGTAATTCAGAATGGGCCTTTGCCCATGCTAAAGCAGCATCACCCTCAGGCACTGTTATGGTGGAACAATATCTTTCAGGGCCACAATTGAGCACTGAATCCATCGTGATTGATGGGCATGTGGTTACACCGGCCCTGTGTGACAGAAGCTACCCCTTTCTGGAAAAATACGCTCCTTTCATTGTTGAAAATGGCGGGGATATGCCCAGCAACCAGCCTATGGAAATTTTAGATGAAGTGCGGGCGCTTCTGCAAAAAGCCGCCACCAGCATGGGCATTCAAAATGGGGTGGTAAAAGGGGATATTGTTGTCCATCAGGGCCAGCCATATATCATTGAACTGGCAGCCCGGCTTTCCGGTGGCTATTTCTGTACGCATCTAATTCCTTTTTCCACGGGTGTCTATTTGGTGGAAGCGGTAGCCAGGTTGGCCTTAGGTGAGAAGCTTGATCCAAGGGACTGGCAGGCAAAAGCGCACAGATATGTTAGTTCACGTTGGTTGATCCCAGACGCTGGGCGTGTCACGGGGTTTACTGACCCTGATGTGGTGCGTGCTTTGCCAGATGTGTTGGTTTTTGAGAGCTGGGCAGAAAAGGGACAGGTCATTGGCGGGGCTGAAAATGCTGCAGCCTCTGTGGCGATGGTGCAAGCAACGGGAAAAAGCCGGGAGGAAGCGATCATGACTGCAGAAAGAGCGCTTGACGCTTTTGCTATAAATGTGGAACCTGCAGTCTGATATCAGGGCAAGCAAAGGGACAGTATTTGCCTCAGGCACTTTTATATACAGCCTTTCATCTTAATCTGGCTTTTTCTTCCATCCCCAAAGAACATCGCCCTCTTGTTGTAGAGCGTTGTTATTGGCCGCTCCTGAGGTTGGCAGAAGAGGGGCTGCCTATTGGCGTTGAGGCAACAGGCTATACCCTGTGCGTTGTTCATGAGATTGATCCGCAGTGGATAGCCGCCTTGCGCAAGCTCCTAACCGAGGGGAAGGTGGAGCTGATCGGTAGTGGTTATACCCAAATGATTGGGCCACTTGTGCCACCGGAAATGACAAGAAAAAATCTTGCTTTGGGTCATGAAGATTATGAAGCCCTGCTTGGTGTGCGCCCAAAAGTAGCACTGATTAACGAACAGGCTTATTCTGCGTCCCTTCTGCCGCTTTATCAGGAGGCTGGGTATCAGGCTGTGATGATGGATTGGGCAGAACCCTCCAGCCACCACAGGGATTGGCGAGCTGATCTGGCCAAGCGGCCCCAAATGCTGCAGGGCAGGGGTGATTGTTTGATGCCTGTTATCTGGTCAGATGCTATTTCGTTTCAGAAATTTCAGCGGTATGCCCATGGTGAACTGGAAGCGGATGAATATCTTGCCTTTCTAAGCAGGCAAATCGGAGAAGAGCCGGTTGCACTTCCTCTTTACACAAGTGATGCAGAAATTTTTGACTTTCGCCCCGGACGATTTAATACAGAAGCTGGACTTTCCGCCGCCATAGAGTTTGAGCGTATTGCCTTATTAATGCGGGCTTTGAAAAACAGCTCAGAAATCAAGCTCGGCATTCCAAGTGAAGCGCTGGCTTCCCTGCGGCAGGCTGACCGGCCTTTAAGGCTCGAGACACCTGAAGTGCCTGTACCGGTCAAAAAACAACGAAAATATAATATTATGCGTTGGGCTTTGACAGGTCGGGATGATCTCAGGCTCAACACCTATTGCTGGCGTTTGTTTGAAAAAATGCAAACAGAAGGGAATGAAGACAAAGAAGCCTGGCGCGCTTTGTGCCGCTTCTGGGCAAGCGATTACCGTACACACATCACGGAAGCTAGGTGGTCGGAGCTATTGGATGAAGTGCCGGAGGTTCCAGGGCCTGCCACTGTATCTTTTGTTGCTGAAACTACCGATATCCCTCAGGATCTTGAGATTTCTCAATCACGCCGTTTCCTCCATATTCAGGGGCGAGGCCTGCATCTTGTTTTGAATATGCACAAAGGTCTTGCAGTTCAATCCTTCGGCTATGGTGAAGCGGGATATGATAGCCACGAGGAGCCAGCAGAAGGAGGGCTTATCGGTACTTTAGGGCATGGATATTATGATGATATCGCTTTTGGTGCTGATTTTTACACAGGCCATCTGGTCTGCGAACCCAATGATGCGCACAAAATAACGGACCTCAGCCGGTGCACGCCACAGTGCACATGGGATAATAAGCAGGAAGCTCTGATTATAGAGGCAGATATTCCCATTGCGAACGGGGAAATACAAAAACAACTGGTCTTCTTTCCCAAAAAGGCAAAATTAGTTGTTTCCTATAATGGGCTGGAGTGTTTGAGCGAAGCAGTTGTGCGCTTGGCGCATGTCACGCTCAACCCGCGAAAATTTTCACCCCGAACCCTCTATTTCAAAACACATAACGGAGGTGCAGAATCTGAGCCTTATTATGTCTGGCAGTCTGGCGGGTTGGCTTCGGTGGATCATGGACGCCATGTTTCCCGTCTGGTTTCTGCCCGTACAGGTGTGGGGATGACTTCGGGTTTGCTGGAGGTGGGGGACGATAAGCATTATGTAAAGCTGGAGATGGCCAGAACCGATGCCGCCGGTTTAGGTCTGATTACCTGCCAAGCTGTTGATGATAGTTATTTTATGCGTGCTGGTATCAGTTTGCGCGAAATAGATGAAACGTCCAGGGCGGATTCTATTGGGGCGGAAAAATATCTGGGTAAGCCCATTGTTCGCTACAGCATTTCAATTGGCAGGCAGTCTAGGGGGCCTGACCCTAACAGGCTATAATCAAAGAATTTCTTTGCCTTAGGTGTTCCCGGTGCTAGTGTTTGTCAAAACTCGGGCGGCTTGCGCGAAAGGGGACTGTATGGCTTTTGACTGTAGCAAGACGGATGTTGATGGTAAGTCTATTCTCATAACGGGGGGCACGGGCTCTTTCGGTAAAACGCTGCTAAGGCAGCTATTAAGCGAGCATAATCCACGACGGGTAATTATTTTCGCACGTGGCGAATATAATCACTATTTACTGCAGAATACGATTTCTGAAGAAAACCTGAAGAAGGTTCGCTTCTTCATCGGTGATGTGCGTGATCCGGACAGGCTTGTCATGGCCATGCGCGGTGTTGATATTGTGGTGCATGCTGCAGCACAGAAGCAGGTACCTCTTGCTGAGTATAACCCTTTTGAGTGTATTCGTACTAACGTAATCGGGGCAGAAAATGTGGTGCAGGCCTCTATCCGTGCTGGTGTGAAGCAGGTTATTGCTCTTTCAACTGACAAGGCTGTGAACCCCATAAACCTGTATGGTGCCAGCAAACTGGCATCCGATAAGATTTTTGTCGCTGCTAATGCCCTGGCCTCAGGGACAGGAACACGCTTTGCTGTTGTCCGCTATGGCAATGTTCTCGGCTCTAGGGGCAGTGTTATCCCATTTTTCCGTGCCAAGCTGAAGGAAGGGGCGACATCCTTGCCTCTGACAGACGAACGGATGACGCGTTTCTGGATCACGCTGGATCAGGCTGTTGCCTTCACACTCTCCTGCCAGCCGATGATGCGAGGCGGTGAGATATTCGTACCTAAAATTCCATCCATGCGCATAACAGACCTTATTGAAGCTATGGCACCTGGGATAGGGGTGGACCATGTGGGCATTCGTCCAGGCGAAAAACTGCATGAAATTATGATCACTGAGCATAGTGCGCTCAGCACATGTGATCTGGGTGACCGCTATATTATTGACCCGGAATGGAGCTTTTGGGACCGAAAGGCCCATGTAGATGACGGTCATCCTGTGATGCCCGAGGGCTTTGAATACACCAGTGATAAAAATGATGACTGGATGACTGTGGCGCAGTTACAGGATGTTTTGAAAACCATTCCTGAGGGCGGGGAGTAGCCCCAATGGCTGAGAGTTTCCTGCCCTATGGTCGTCATACAATAGAAGATGATGACATAGCAGCAGTTGTTGATGTTCTTAAAAATGGCTTGCTTACCAGTGGGCCTAAGGCTGGTGAATTTGAACAGGCTTTTGCCGCCAAAGTGGGGGCAAAAAAAGCCGTTGTTTGCTCAAAT
>JBNKGK010000042.1:0-14842 GCA_050289785.1 Kordiimonas sp. | reverse complement strand
AATCCACTCATGGTCTTCGGTATATTTGGTCATCTATTTCGTCCTTAGCTAAATACTCAATAACGTTAAATCAGGCTTTTTTCTTACGCACATAACGCTGTGCAACAAAGGGTGTAGGCGCAACCTTGGCAGGATGAGCCTTCCCTCTTATCAATAGCTGTAATTCTGTTCCCTCAACGGCATAAGCTGCAGGCACAAAACCCATTGCAACAGGGCCACCGAAAGTGGGGCCAAAACCGCCAGACGTGATAACACCGATCTCATTGCCCTCAGCATCAGCAATCAGTGTCCCTTCACGGGCAGGCGCACGGCCATCGGGGCAAATACCAACGCGCAGCTTGGCGGGGCCATCAGCCAGTTCTTTCAAAATGCGGTCAGCGCCCGCAAAATCGCCATCTTCACGGCGTTTTTTACTCAGGGCAAAGTTCAGAGATGCCTCAACGGGGCTTACATTTGCGTCAAAATCGTGACCGGACAGGCAGAGCCCCGCTTCAAGGCGTAAACTATCCCGCGCACCAAGGCCAATGGCCTCTACATCTACATCCATTAAAAGCCTACGGGAAAGGGCAGCAGCTTCTTCCTCCGGCACGGAAATCTCGTATCCATCTTCCCCGGTATAACCAGAGCGGGACACCCAGCAAACGGCCCCTTCAAGGGTTACCATTGTCGCTTCCATAAAACCAAGCTCAGCAACTTCAGGTGCCAATTTTGCCAGCACCTCTTCTGCCTTTGGGCCTTGAAGGGCAATTAACGCCCGATCATCAAGGCGTTCAATGGTGATAATATCACCCAGCTTTTCCTCGAGAATGCCATAATCTTTATCTTTGCAGGCTGCGTTCACCACCAGATAGATTGTTCCCTCTGGTTCAAAAGTGCGGGTGACCATCAGGTCGTCTTCAATACCACCTTCATCATTCAGAAGTAACGTATAGCGCATTTTACCCGGCTGCAGGCTTTGCAGCGCGCCAGGCATCAGTTTTTCCAGCACCACAGCCGGATCACTGCCATCTTTTGTGCGGATATAGGCCTGCCCCATATGAGAAACATCAAAAAGCCCAGCCTTTTCACGTGTATGTGTATGCTCTTTCATAATCCCGAGCGGATATTGCACGGGCATGGCATAGCCTGCGAAGGGCACCATTTTACCGCCCATTTCAACATGCAGATCATAAAGTGGGGTTTTCAAAAGCTTTTCATCATCAGACATCAGGCATAACTCCGCGCATTAAAATATCCGGTAAAACCGGCTTGTGCGCCTCCTCTGTCATGGAACCTGAGAGATTTCACAGCCATGCTGCTTACCCCGTCGGTGAGACAGGCAAAGCCCATCTGCTTTCCAGAGTGTCATGCCCCGCGCGGTCCTTTTGCCTGAGAGTTTCCGAGGCGGTTGCTCCTTCGGCGCTGGGGAACCAGTCTCTCCCGCGCAGGCCCCGCATCATGCCTAAACATGGTGCCTGACCTTATCTTGAGCTTCATATGCAGGAGATTTGAAGCGGAGTCAACGAAGCGATAAAAGATCACATAAAAACAGGCGCAAACCTGATGTTTGCGCCTCTCAATAACATGAATTGGTCAATATTTAGCTATGAACCGTGCGAATCAACGCTGCATATTATAAACAGCATCCTGAGGGTTAGCCTGGAAACCAATCAGAATTTCATAATCATACCGCCTGGCTTCCTGAATAGACGGAATTTCCTGTGCCAGAACCTCACGCACCCGACCATCGCCATTTTCATCAAATTTCACTGTTGTGGTGTAAATTTCTTTCGAAACAATACGGCTGTTATCCTTAAGAACCGCCACAAAATAGGTCAGTGAAATTTCATCACTTTTAAAGGCTTCGCCGCGCTGCGCTGCAACATGAGCAACAACCCTGGAGCTAACACCACCCGTTTTTTTGTCTTTATCCTCGCGACACGTGCTGGAAACATCCAGTATAGAAGCCGTATAAGCCACATCCTTTGATGTTCGCCCTTCCCCCAAAAAGCGCGTGATCGTGCCCACATCCCCAACTACGGCAACAGCCGGGCAGTTTGAAACCACAACCTCAAGCGGATTCTTGCTGCATGCCGTAACAAGAAGAGACACCGCGGCCATAAGCACAAAACGAACTGACATAGACTACCTTTCAGTAAATCAGACGCATCCAAGATATCCTGTATCTGAGCGTCCATCTCCAGCGGGCTGCATCATAGGGAGAAGAAAACCAAAGAGCAAGCAGCCAACGGCCTATCTTCACACAAAAAACATAATGCCTCCCTATGTTGCTTGACCCTCAGAACAGAGGACGGTAGCAATGGGCAACGAATTTTAGGATAGACCATGTCATCACCTGAACAGACAAAGCTGCACTTGTTGCTTGCCAACCCCCGCGGGTTTTGCGCTGGTGTGGACCGTGCCATCAAGATTGTGGAGCTGGCCATCAAGAAATTTGGTGCTCCCGTGTATGTACGTCACGAAATTGTCCATAACCGCTATGTAGTGGAAAGCCTTGAGGATAAAGGGGCTATCTTTGTTGATGAGCTTGATCAAGTGCCCGCTGATGTACCGGTGGTTTTTTCCGCCCATGGTGTACCAAAGTCTGTTCCCACTGAAGCCGAAAACAGAAAAATGATTTATGTGGATGCCACCTGCCCTCTGGTATCCAAAGTACACAGACAGGTGGAACGCCATTACGAAGCGGGCCACCATATTCTGATGATTGGTCATGCCGGCCACCCGGAAGTGATAGGCACCATGGGCCAGGTGCCGGAAGGGGCCATGACATTGGTGGAAACCGTGGGAGATGCGAAAGGCATAAACCCGGAAGACCCAAAAAACCTGTCCTTCGTAACTCAGACCACCTTATCGGTCGATGATACGGCCGATATTGTGAGTGCTCTGGAACAGCGTTTTCCTGATCTGATTACTCCCAAGAAAGAAGATATCTGTTACGCAACCACCAACAGGCAAATTGCCATTAAGGAAGTTGCCAAGCAGGCAGACAGGGTGATTGTGATAGGCGCCCCCAACTCATCCAACAGCCGCAGACTTGTTGAGGTGAGTGAGAAAAACGGGTGCTCTGCCCGGCTGGTGCAACGTGCGACAGACCTGGATTGGCACTGGCTTAAAGGTGCAAAAACTGTTGGCATTACAGCGGGTGCCTCAGCCCCGGAAGTATTGGTAGAAGAAGTGATTGAGGCCATCAGAGAGCATTATACTGCCACTTTGGAACTGGTAACAACAGCAGAAGAAGATGTTACCTTTAAAGTCCCCCCCATATTGAAGGATAGTGCCTGATGGCTGTTTATACACAGGTTGATGATTATGCGCTGAACGACTTTCTGGCAGGCTATGATGTCGGGGAAGCCATAAGCTTTAAGGGCATTGCAGAAGGCGTGGAAAACTCTAACTATCTTCTGGAGACAACAAAAGGCCGCTATATCCTCACACTCTATGAGAAACGGGCAAACCCGGCTGACCTGCCCTATTTTCTAAATTTGATGGAGCATCTGGCCGCAGGTGGGCTTTCATCACCGCTGCCTGTCAGGGATAAAGAAGGGCAAGCTTTGCAAGAACTGGCAGGCAGACCCGCTTGCCTCATCACCTTCCTTAGCGGTGTTAGCCTGAACCATATAGCCCCGGATCACTGCGCAGCCCTCGGCACAACACTGGCACAGATGCATGCCATTGGGGAAAGTTTTTCCGAGAACCGCCCCAACGAATTATCTGTTCAAGGCTGGGAAGGGCTCGCCAGAGCAACTAAAGATGAAGCAGATAAAGTGTATCAAGGCCTTGCTGATATGATCAGCGAAGAAATCACCTTTTTGAAAGCGAACTGGCCCCAAAATTTACCCACCGGCACCATTCATGCTGATCTTTTCCCTGACAATGCCCTCTTCACTGGCACATCCATCACGGGGGTGATTGATTTCTATTTCGCCTGTACCGATCTTTTTGCCTATGATCTGGCCATCTGTATCAATGCCTGGTGTTTTGATGAACAGCACAGCTTTCTGCCTGAAAATGCGGCCAAAATGGTGGCCGCTTATCAAGCAGCAAAAGGGCTGACACAAGAGGAAACAGACGCACTACCTATTCTATGCCGAGGGGCTGCTGTGCGTTTCCTTCTCACACGGTTGTATGATTGGCTCAACCCTGTGAAAGGTGCCGTTGTGCGAGCCAAAGACCCGCTGGACTATCTCAAACGTCTGCAGTTCCATCAGTCTGCAAAGGCTGAAACCTATATGGCGGGAGCAAAATAACTTGGCTATTGTGGAAATATATACAGACGGCGCTTGTTCAGGAAACCCCGGCCCCGGCGGGTGGGGTGCGCTACTGATTTATGGGGATAATGAAAAAGAACTCACAGGTGGTGAGTTTAACACCACGAACAACCGTATGGAGTTAACCGCTACAATTGAAGCGCTGAAAACCTTGAAACGCCCCTGTACCATAAAGCTGCATACAGACAGCACCTATGTGCGTGATGGCATCACGAAATGGATAGAGGGCTGGAAAGCCAAAGGCTGGAAAAACGCCGCAAAAAAGCCCGTAAAAAATGCTGACCTGTGGCAAGCACTGGATGAAGCTGTGAAACGCCACGACATCAACTGGCTATGGGTAAAAGGCCATGCCGGCGACCCCGGCAATGAACGCGCTGATGCCCTCGCCAACCAGGGCATGGCCCCCTACAAAGGTTAGGGCTTGTTGTCATCAAAATTACCCTGTGATGCGCTATGCTTATAGCCTTTCTTGTTGAAGGACTTACCTTTGCCATCAGGGGAACGCTCTATGACAACCACTGCGACCAAAGAGATGTCTGGTAAAATCCTGCTTGTTTCAGGCATAATTTTAGCTCTGTTTAATGCAGCCGCCACTTTTCTCACACTTTTTGGCGGTGTCACCTCTCTTGTACTATTAAAAGTAGGCATGTGGTTATTAGGCGCTTACGCAATTGTCGGTATGCTGGTAGCTGTACGCTTCAGCACCCACCATTCCAGGTATAAGCTCACAAAACTTTCAAGATCTCTATCTGGTTTTCGGCCCGAAGGTTCTGCCGAAGAAATCACCCTTATTCCATTTGGGCCTGCTTTTTGTGTCTGCGATCGCTTTCACAATAAGCCAGTTTACATAAGCAAACTTAGCACCGGCATCATAATCGATAGGCAAGTCAATTTCGTCAGCCGGTGTATGATAATATTTTTCCAGGAAGTTCCGGAAAATAGCACCGCCATCTTCACCATCAACTGTCTTACCCCACCCTGTGACCAGAAACACGGACGGAATACCCTGAGTGACAAAGCGATAGTGATCACTGCGGGTAAACACACCCTCTTCCGGCATTGGGTCAGGACTTAGAGTAACACCTGCTTGTACTACTGCTTTCTCTGTTAAACGCCCCAAACTGCTACGTTCAGCCCCGAAAGCCACAATATCCGTGAAATCATAAAGCAAAATCGGCATATCCAGATTAACATTGGCCACAATCTTACGTTTTTTCACCGTTGGATGCCGCGCAAAATAATCAGCCCCCAGGAGCCCTTTTTCCTCGCCGGTCGAGGCCAGGAAAAGGAGAGAACGTTTCGGCTTTCGGTTTGATGCAGCAACCGCCCGAGCAACTTCCAGCATAACGGCCACCCCTGAAGCATTATCCAAGGCACCATTGTTGATTTTATCATCACCCTTGGCTGACGGGGTTACCCCCACATGATCCAGGTGCGCTGAAAGCACCACATATTCCTGCTTCAGGTAGGGGTCTGAGCCTTCAATCACACCGAGCACATTTGGGCTTTCAAAAGGCTCTGCTACCTTGCTTCTGTGTCTGATATGAGCCGAAGCATTCAAAGCAAAACCTGACGGTGAGCCTGCGTCCGCTTCTTTCAACACATCGGTGAAACTTTTCTCCGCCCCCGCAAACAGCTTGTGGGCAATATCCTGACTAATCGAAGCCGATGCCTGGATAAATTTCTTTTGTTCCATATCCGGGTTAGCCCGCATCCAGCTGACATTCTCTTCCCCGAGAAAACGCTTCAGCTTCGCAAATGGCCGCCTTTTTTCATCCTCTGTTGTGTTAACGGAAAGAAAACCAACGGCCCCACGCTCCAGCAATTCCCTGACCTTGGTGCCGGCTGATCCATGATGGGCCCGCACCTCTGTATGAAATGCTTTAGGCGCACCAGATAGAACCAGCACAATTTTTCCTTCAACATCAAGCCCTTCCAAATCATCATGGCCCAGGTCCGGTGCATGAATGCCATATCCGACAAAAACAATTGGCGCTTCCACTTCCCCATCCGGATTAAAGATACTGCCGCTCATGAAAAAATCATCGCCAAGTTTCAACTGATAGGTCTGGCCCTCAACAGTTACTGTCATATGAGTATTTCCCAGGTCTAATGTTGCTGACCTGAAAGGAACCTGCTGGAAATAGCTTTCGTTTTCACCGGCAGGCTTTATGCCAATATCCTGATAAGCTGCTGCAACATAATCGGCCGCTTTTTCATAGCCTTCCGTGCCCGTCTCCCGGCCTTTCAGGGAATCATCTGCCAGATAGGCAATATCTTTTCGTAACCTGTCTGCACTAAAAAATTCAGCAGGATCTCCTGAAGGGGTATTCAATAAGTTGCTGGCACATGCTGTCAGAGAGAGGGCTAGGAAAAGGCCCACCCCTTTGTTTATCCATGAATGTCTCGGCACCCGCCAGCCTCCCCTTTTCCAACATCACATCCCTATGTGATAAATAGTATAATAGTTTGATTATTAAGGCTGCTTTAACGCATCCACAACAGCCCAAAGCCTGTCCTGCCCCCACAAGACAGCCCCATTCACCCTGAATGTTGGCACAGCCCAGCCCCCACTGATCTGCATATCCTGCAGATTGCTATGAGCCAACCTGCGCCATTCCTCTTCTGGTAATGTCTTTGCAAGCCAACTTGTTTCCAGCCCTGCAGCCCGCAAAATAGCCTCAAGGCCCTTTTCACTATCCACATCCAGCCCTTGCGCCCAAACAGCCCTCATATAAGCTTTATAAAAAGCCACATCATGGCCCGCATTTGATAAGGCAAACCCCAGAGCCATTGCCTTACTTACCCCCTCTGCTGCAGGAAAAACCACTTTACCAAAAGGCAAACCTTCCAGTCTTGCCTCCCGAGCGGCATCAAGCATCATATAACGCCATTTCATCAAGGGTGTTTTCTGCCCTCGCATTTTCATGGGCAGCACCGGGCGCAACTTCAACCGCACCCCTGTTTTCTCTGCCAGTTCTGCGGCCAGAGACAGGGCCAAATAACTGTGAGGGCTGGCCAAACAGAAAAATAATTCAAGCGTTTTTCCTGCAATGGACCGTTCCATCCGCTCCAACTGATAACGCCACAGGCGTGTCAGTTCAAAATGCACCTCATCGTCACCGACCCGCAGCTTGTTCAGGCGCCGCTCTAACAGGTCTAACCGGTCAAGCCCGGGATAAAACTCCTCGCCATAACAAACCAAAGCACTCTGACAATGCCCCAGCTTCTGCAAAAACTGCTCATTTTCCAGCAGGCGTTTTTCCGCCACGTCTGCAATAACACAGCGTGATCTCACGGTTTTCAAATCATGCTGCCAAACAGCCGCGCCAATTTCCTCGGCCAGCGCAAAAAAATCCGGGTCTTCCTGCATGCTGGCCAGATAGCGGTTTGCCATACCCACAGCCAATCTGTCTGGCACGGTGGCCGTGTAAGGAAAACCTAAGCCATAAAGCCGAGCCAGGCGCGATGCATCTATAATGCTATAAGCCTCATAGCGCTCAGGGTCCGGGTACATATTCGCAGGCAAGCGCTCAATAACATGCGGGCGGATACTAACATTGAAACGATTTGCCAAGTCAGGCAACACCTGAACCATAAGCTGGCAGTAAGGGTCATCCGCTCGGTGAAAATAATGAAGCTCATGGCCACGCCGGGTTAAACGCCTGCAAAGCTCAGTCGTTGTGCGTTGCAGGGAAAGCCTGGAATCGCTGGTGAACCAGCGATTTATACAGGCCTCAACAAAAGGTGGCGTGCTCATGAAACGATTACTATTCCCTGCAAACAATGCTCAGGCATCAATCTGCACATATGTCGGGCATGTTTCAAGAAGTAAACAGGAACAGGTGACAAACACCTGTTCCCGACAGGCATTTAAAGCTGAGTGAGCACATGCTCTGCACTGGAAACCCGAAAGGCCCCTGGCTCCTCAAGGTTCAGTTCGCTCACGGTGCCGTCTTCCACAATCATGGCATAACGCTTGGAACGTGTGCCCATGCCAAAGCCGGAACCATCCATTTCCAGCCCCAAAGCCTTGGTGAACTCTGCGTTGCCATCCGCCAGCATCGCCACCTTATCACCAACACCGGCATCTTCACCCCAGGCATTCATGACAAAAACATCATTCACGGAAACGCAAGCAATGGCATCTACCCCCTTGGCTGAAATCGCATCAGCCCGTTCAATGAACCCCGGCAAATGCTTGGCAGAACAAGTGGGTGTAAAAGCACCAGGAACAGCAAAAAGAACCACCTTCTTGCCCGCAAAAAACTCGTCCGTCATTACAGGGCTTGGGCCATCAGCTGTCATCACAGTCAATTTGGCGCTTGGTATTTTATCACCTTTTTGAATAGTCATATTTATGCTCCTGAGAAGGCGGTTATAATGCTGCTCACTCTACTCACCCCAGAGAGAGATACAAGAGATAGTTAGTCTATCAGCATGTCACGGTCTATGGCATGGCCCTTGCCATCTGTGAAGGTGAGGCGCACCTTATGGCCTGCGAGATCAAAAGGCATATTACCCATCATGGCGACCAGCACAAAACGGGCAGACGTGCCATCCGCTAACAGCCTGCGCTCTGGCACCCCAAAATGAACCATGTCATTCACCTCAGCCATGATATCGGCATCAGACAGATTAACATCAGCGCTGACATCAATCACCAGCCGCTGGTGGCCTTCACGGCCAGTGAGCCTGATTTCCTCTATGGAAAGACCAGCACCGCCATCCCCTTCCCTGGTGGGCACCCGGGTGAGCCAGGCGCTCAGGCGCGTATCATGATCAGAATTTTCTGGTGCTATCTGCTCTGCACTCATTTGATAACTGGCAGAAAAGGGCACACAAATATCCTTACAAACCATGAAATCTGCTTGAACGGTAGCGGCCTCTCCATTCTTTACATAGAAAGGCAACAGCACTCGCCCACCATAACCATAGGTGTGCATCCCGAAAAGTTCAAACCGCTCCGGCAGCGGGAAAAGAGCCTCGACAGGTTCATTATTAGCCTGAATGCGAACAGGCAGGCCAGCTTCCCCGGGAGACCGCCAATACGCCTTCCACCCAGGCTTCAGGTCTGCTTCCCAAGCCAGAAGGGCAGCCCCCCCCTTGTTCAGGGCACTGGAGGCTGACACAAGGCGCGTTTTCAGCATGGCTTCATGATATTGCCAATCTGTCTCAGCCGCCTGCAGGGAAGGGGCAAAAAAAGTAAACAATACCAATAAGCTGAACACTCTACGCATCATGATCTCCTAAATTTCTCCCTTATCCTTATCAAGGGCACTGCGGTAATCCTAAACAAACTTCTTCACAATCACGTTAATATGGGCCTTTTCTGCCGCAGCATTTGCGTCTGCCCGCCATACACGCTAAACTATAGTGTATGGCAAGAGGAAACATATGACATCTTCAACCTATCTGGATAACAAACTTCTACTGGCAATGCCTAACATGACAGACCCCCGTTTTGAACGCAGTGT
Organism: Kordiimonas sp.; assembly: GCA_050289785.1. Taxonomy (GTDB): domain Bacteria; phylum Pseudomonadota; class Alphaproteobacteria; order Sphingomonadales; family Kordiimonadaceae; genus Kordiimonas. The sequence continues at coordinate 5,097 of JBNKGK010000042.1, read as the reverse complement.
GGTCTATATATGTTCTCATGATAGCTCCGGAGCCATGGGGTTGGTAATTAATCAGGCATTCTCAAATCTGGATTTTGCCAGCCTCCTAAACCAGCTTGATATCGAAGTGGAGGAGAATGTACCGGATATAGCTATCCACAGTGGTGGTCCGGTAGAACCTGGTCGCGGTTTTGTGCTCCATTCCGCTGATTATGTACAGGAATCAACACTGATTGTCAGCGAGCATCTGGCTCTTACGGCGACAGTCGATGTCCTGAAAGCTATTGCAAACGGCTCAGGCCCTCGCAATCACCTATTAGCACTTGGTTATGCTGGCTGGGGGGCAGGCCAACTGGACAATGAAATTCAAGCCAACGCCTGGATGACAGCGGAAGCAGATGATGAAATCATCTTTAATACCGAGTTGGAACAAAAATGGCCACGTGCCATGGCGATGCTTGGTATCAATATCTCTATGTTATCTGGCGACGCTGGCCACGCTTAATATAATATTTCCAAACTAACACAGAAAACGGGGCCGCCAATGCAGCCCCGCCTTTTCGGTTCGCCACTTAATTTAAGGCTTAATATTTCCAACTCGCCCGAATACCAAAGGTGCGGGGGCGCAGTGTTGAATGGCGCCTGTCTGCAATCGCAACATTATCATACAGAGTGATGATATCATCATTATTGAAGACGTTTTCAGCATAGACCGTGAATGACAGTTTCTCATTCGACCAACCAGCTGACACATTCACATTCTCATACGGATCTGATTCCCCTTTCAGCGGGTTAGGGATTTCGCCACCACCTTCTCTGAAAGAAAAGCCAGAATAGGATTTACCCAGATGCTGCGCATCCACCCGAACATGGGCCTCAGCTCCAGAGTCCAACATCCACGTATATTGAGCAAAACCAGATAATTGCAAGTTAGGCGAAGGCAGTTTATCGCCCTCAACAATACCGGTCAGGACGGTTTCAGCCGCATTCACATCTGTAAATTCGGCTTTTTGCAAAGTTACATTTAACCCCAGATCAAGTGCATCTGTGGGGTGAGCTTTCATTTCCAGCTCAATACCTTTGGAGACAGCCTTTGCTGCATTGGTACGGAAACGCCGTGCATCTGAATAACGAGTGCCAAATATCTGAATATCACTCCAGGGAATGTAATAAGCTGCCACATTTACTGTCAGTCTGTTATCCATCCACTGTGTTTTCGCTCCCAACTCATAGTTCCATAGGTTATCTGACTTCACCACTTCCGGAGCAACAATGTCATTAGGATCAATCACGCTGGGCTGCGAAACCACACTATCATTACCACCCGCGACCCGATACCCCTTAGACGCCAGAGCATAGAATGTCTGGTCCTCTGTTGGTTGATACGTAACACTTAGCTTCCCGGTGAGCACATTTTCCGTGACATCCCAAATTGGCACATCACTTTCAGCGGTCACAATAGGTTCGATATGAGTGTTACCGCCACCCAGAACAGCAGTAATCAGAGGACCAACATAACTGATACCAGCAGAAGGCAATTGTGACACATCAGATGATGCATAACGCAGGCCACCTGTCACAGTCAGCTTGTCAGTTAGATGATAGGAAAGCTCACCAAATATCGCTTTTTCCTGTGCTCGAGACCGGCCGTCCAGATCATACACCACATTCCCATTGTCACTGGTGATATTCAGGCTAGCCATATAATCAGGGTCTGTATAGGTTTCGCCACCTGTTGGAAAGTCCGTGTCCAGGAAGAAAGCACCAAGTACCCATTCAAGGTCTGAATCTGTCGTAGAAACCAGCCTTAACTCTTCAGAAACAAAGGGGATACGGCTATTATCATGCCAATCCCAAGGGAACAGGTCACTCACAAAAGTGGTGATATCTGTCCTTACCACATTGTCCATCTTTGCATAAGTGGTAGAGGACGTCAGTGTTGCAAAGTCAAACTCATATTCCAGGTTAGCGTTCAGGAAAGTCATCTTAGCTGAAGCCCCTTCAGGGAAGTGAGTGCTTCTTTTATGTTTGCCAAGATCAGGGTTAAATGTGGAATAATCCCCTGAATCTGAATCCTGATGCATGGCCATCAATGTGGCTGTAAAACGGTCTGACGCCAGCCAACGTAAAGAGGCCCGGCCACCCCACTCTTTGTTATAGTTAGCATTTTCAGTATTGAAGCCAAGATTGTCGATATAACCATCTTCGTTTCGGTGATAGCCAACAACACGTAGTGCCAGTTTGTCTTCCACCAGTGGAATATTCACCATGGCGTTATAGCGCTGACGCCAGGAATCGCTTCCTGTCAGGCCAAAATCAACAGCAGCCGCAGCATCAAAACCTGTTGGATCAGCCTTTTTGGTCACGATACGCACAGCACCAGCCAGCGCACCAGAGCCAAACAATGTGCCCTGAGGGCCGCGAAGAACCTCAACCCGTTCCACATCAAACATACGAATGTTCGGTGTCACAAAGGGGTTAACTGCAGGGTTCATGGGCAGTTCGTCCAGATACACTGCGACCGGCTGCTGGAAAGATTCTGTGGTCAGCTTGGTGTTGATACCACGAATGGTAAACTGCATGGCATTACTGCCCACCTGATCCAGAACCAGGCCCGGCACCTGACGCGCAAAACCTTCAAATTCGTCAATCCCCTGCCGTTCCATTTCGCCCGGTGTTAAAGCGGTAATGGACAAAGGCACATCCTGCAGGCTTTCCGCCCTCTTTGTTGCTGTTACAATAATTTCCTCAAGAACGAAGGCTGTCTCTTCGTTTGAACCGCCCGTGTCTGCAGCAACGGGCTGCATCAGGCTGCTGTCAGATGTTTTGATAGCGTCGTCACGGATGATCAGCTTGTTATCACCCTTAAATTCATAGGAAAGACCATTATTATTCAGAAGCTTAAACCGCCAGAGGTTTTGCCTTTCAATACTTCGCCTGAAGCCACAACAACAATTTTTGTGGCTTCCGAGAAAGAAAACAGAGCCTTTGATAAAGATTGCTCTGGAATATTGAATTCCTGGCGTAAATCACGAACACTTTGCCCTGCCGCAGCAGGAGAAACAGCAGCGACCACCGCGCACAGTGAAACCCCAGCCGCTATGCTTTTCAGCAATTTGTTTGAAAAGACTTGTTTCATCAAACTTCCCTTCCTGAAACACGCCAATCTTATGGCGCTCCTCTTAATTTAAGCTTACCTGAGCTAGATATTTTTTGTCAGATAAACCTCCCTAGTGTGAAAGGAGACGCCTGGGATAAAAAAGGGGTTACACTTTTTTTGTCACTTTCCTTTTTGGGTGCGTTTCCGCACGCAATTCTCAAGCTCCAAGCTTGATTTTACCATCTGTTGTACGTTCTATTTTAATCGGCAACAAAGCAGACAAGCTATCCAGCATATCTTCAATCTGATTGGTTCTAAAAGCCAGGGTAACGGCTTCTTCTGCCAGTGAAGGGTCACCAATAGTGATTGGGGTGGTAGAATAACGGTTTACATCATTGATCACCTGCGACAGCGGCACATTATCATAACGCAGCACACCCTGCCGCCAACTAGCCACTTCATCACTGTCTATTTCCACAGGGTTGGATATCTCACCACCTGATAAGGATTTAACCTGTTGACCAGCCCCTAAAACAGCAGCAGACGAATCACCTTGCCCCAACAGGCTCTGAAGCACAGAACTGGCTTTTGCCACTTTCACCCGACCTTCTTCAACATCCACTGTCACCGTTTTTTCACCACTGTGAACATTAAAACGCGTGCCAACCACTTTTACTTCCGTACCGTCAGTATCCACGTAAAAAGGGCGGATTTTATCCTTGGCTACAGAGAAAAAGGCCTCCCCTTGCACCAACTTAACACGACGTTCTCCTCGGTAGAGAACCACTTCAATCTCTGATCTTGCACCCAAGGCAACGTCGGAGCCATCAGCCAGCCGCAAGTTCCTTATTTCCCCAACCTGCGTGCTGTATTCACTGCGATCCAGCACCCATAAGGGCAGCACACCGCTATAAAGGCTGAAGCCAACCACAACCATTAACAACGTGGCCGTGGCCAGGGCAGGCGCCTGCAACCAGCCCCACAAACCAGCCCGCTGCTCTCGCCGAGAGCCACGATGAATTGGCTCAAGCTCGGCAAGATGATCCAGCGTCATAACACTCTCGTTGACAGTGCATATAGCCTCAAATGACAAGGCATTCTCAGGATGAGCCGCCAACCAACGGTCAAAGGTCGCGAAATCAGCCTCTGTTGCATCACCTGATTCCAGATGTGCGTACCAATATTCTGCCTCATGGGATTTCATGTCTTCAGGCATATCTGCAGGTGTTATTTTGCCATCCATCATGATTTTTCTGCCTTTTTAATCAGTTCTTCTTGCGCGCTGCGGCACACGGCCAATGCTCGCACAATATGTTGTTTTACCCCGGCTTTGGTAAGGCCGGTTTCCGCTGCTATTTCTTCATAACTAAGGTTATGCACCCGACTGAGGATAAACACACGGCGCTGTCGGGGCGGCAAATTCACAATCACAGCTTCCAGCCCCTTCAAGGCCTGTCGCGAGTGGATAATCTGCTCCGGTGTAATCGGGTCATGTTTCTCGATATTTTCATGTTGCATGGCAGCCATCATTCTGCTGTAGCGCGCTTTTTTCCGGGCTTTATCCACCATCAGATTTTTTGCTGTCTGGAAAAGATAAGCCCGGGGGTTTTCCACCTCATCCGGCGTATCCTGTGAGGCAAGCTTCATGAAAGTAGCCTGAGTTATATCTTCTGCCTCTACTGCATTACCACGCATTGCACCTGTTAAATAACGGTGCAGCTCGCGGCTGTAGCGCTCATATATCTTCTTCAGGCTGATGCTACGCATCCTGACCACTTCGCTATATGTATCTTCCCTTGCAGACATAGTATGCGCCCATGTTGCCGTTATAACAAGCTATCCCACCCTTTTCAGGTGAAGGACAAACCCCTGCTGATAAGGAAGACGATGGGCACAGAAAAAAGGTTACACTTTTTTCTTAAAAAAAATTTCACAACAAAAAACGGGGCCGCAATTGCGGCCCCGGATCAAACTATTCTTTGATATAACCTTAATATTTCCAACTCGCTCTTATACCA
>JBNKGK010000041.1:0-15015 GCA_050289785.1 Kordiimonas sp. | reverse complement strand
GGGCGAGCGGTTGCGCCTTAAGTGGTTCTGGGAATATTAGGCCTGTAAAAAATATTTCAACTTTTTGCACCTGTGGACTGAGGGCTTCTCTCCTTACCCTCCCACAAAACCCGCGCGGTTCACTATTGCGTCTCCTGATTATGTGCAATATGCACCGAGCTTGTCGAAAATAAGATTGGGCAAGATCATGAGGAGAATTCTGCGCAAGATAGCCGAAAACGCCTATGAATCTTTGGGCGACGTCTCTACACTTGCAGAACCCGAAGTCGTTGATGTTTTGGGTGAGGGCCGATTGAATAGATAGGATACCCCATATGGACCGCTCTGTTCTTGTTGCAGATGATCATCCATTGTTCAGAGATGCCTTGAAGCAGGCTTTGCAGAAAGCACAAATCTGTGAGCATGTTCTTGAGGCATCGACCCTAGCTGAAACACAGGATGTTCTGGAGGGGCAAACGATCAGTTTGTTGTTATTAGACCTGCACATGGCTGATAGTCATGGTTTTTCTGGTCTGATCAGTATCAAGCAGGAAAAGCCGACGCTGCCCGTTGTTGTGGTGTCTGGTAGCGAGGATGCCCTGGTTGTTCGCCGGGCCATAGGCTTTGGTGCGGCTGGTTTTATCCCTAAATCTTCAAGCTTATCCACCATGACAGATGCCCTGAATGCGATTGCGGAAGGGGATATTTGGGCGCCTGACTATGTTGACCTGGATAGTGATGACGAGACAGAGCAGGATGAGAAGGTCTCCAAACTGGCTGATCTGACACCTGCCCAGTTAAAGGTGCTTGTTTATGTGGTACAGGGGCTTTTGAATAAGCAAATTGCCTATGAAATGAATATTTCCGAAGCTACAGTGAAGGCGCATATGACAGCAATTTTCCGCAAACTGAATGTCATTAACCGCACACAGGCTGTGCTGGTTGCCAAAGAACTGGATATCCTTGAAGACGGTGTGCATTAGGCCGCTGGTTTCTTTTTCTTCACCATCTGCTCAAGAGCGGCCCTTAAAATTGCGGGTTCGACAGGTTTTTGCAAAACAGGGCTGTTGGGGTGTGGCATTTCATCATGTGGCAACTGTTGGTCTGCTGTTACCATCACAACAGGTGGTTTTGCCCTCCAGATGCCTGTCATAATGGCATAAACTTCGGGGCCGGTGATGCCATCATCCAGTTGATAATCGAGCAATACAACATCTGGCACTGTCTGGCTTTTTGCATATAGCCTTTGTGCTTCAATAAGGTTGCTTGCGGTTTCCACATCACAGTTCCAGCGTGATAAGAGAGAGACAAGACCATCCAGAACCTGCTCGTCATTATCAATACATAAGACTTTAAGGTCAGAAATTTTTGAGCGTACGAGGCTGCGTTTACGTCTTTCAATGACGGCTGTTTCCTGAGCACGCGCAAGCCTGATTTCAAAGACACTTCCGCCGCCCGGAGTGGAGCGAACCTGAAGGTCTAGGTTCAGCAGTTTTGCAATACGTTCTGTGATGGCAAGGCCAAGGCCCAGCCCTTTTTCCTTCGCAGACTGACTGTTTTTGTTGAGCTGAATGAACTCTTTGAAGATCATTTTCTGCTCTTCTTTGCTCATGCCGGGGCCTGTATCCCATACCTGAACAATCACATAATCACCCCTGCGGCGTGCCCCGACCAGAATCCGGCCCTTTTTCGTATAACGCACAGCATTACTGATCAGGTTCTGTAGTACCGAAATGATCAGGCCCCGGTCACTGGTAACGTGAATTTTTGTTGGGATATAGGTGATTTCCAGCCCCTTTTGCGTGGCGGCTACGGCTTGTTCATCCGTGATGTCCTGCAAAACGTCATTAAGGGCAAAGGGCCTGAGCGTTGGGCGCAATACGCCAGAATCCAGCTTAGAGATATCCAGCAGGGCCCGTATCAGCTTTTCGGCTGACTGGATGGAACGATCAAGCTTATCCAAAAGCTTGTGTGTACTTTCTTCTGTTGTGGTTTGCAGTTCTTCCTTTAGGGCTGATGCAAAAAGGCGGGCCGCATTCAGCGGTTGCATCAAATCGTGGCTGGCGGCGGCCAAAAAGCGGGTTTTGGATTGCGTGGCGACTTTCAGGGCTTCATTCGCTTCATTTAGGGCCAGTGTGCGTTCGGCCACCCGCTCTTCCAGCGTTTCATTGATGAGCTTGAGTTCCTGCTCAATATGCTTGGTTTTGGTGATATCAGTAAAAGTGGTGACATAGTTTTGGCCTGGCATGGGGTTGCCGATGATCTGCAATGTTTTGCCGCCTGCATATGTGCCTTCATAGACATGGGGTTTTGCAGCGCGTAATTGTTCCATTCGGCGTTCAACAAAACTATCTACATCATGAACACCATACATGCCTCTTTGGGCATTATAGGCAATCACTTCAGAGATGGATTGTCCTACATGCAGGAAGTCTTTTGGAAAATCGAACATGTCCATATAGCGTTCGTTCCAGGCAATCAGTCGTAGGTCTTTATCCACCACTGAAACGCTTTGGCTCATATTATCAAGGGTGGATTGAAGCAATTCGTGGGAGAATTTTAGTTTTTTCTGAGTTTCACCCAGAACGGTTGCAATATCTTCAAGGCCTACATCATCGCCGGTCATGACGGAGCGCATCAGAATGCGGGCTGATGCGTTACCCAGCACCCCTGCAATTTTGCGTTCTGCAAAGAAAATGATTTTTGCAGTTGCCGGGCCATTGCGGGGGAGGGTGGTTTCCTCCACCAGTTCAAAGGCATGAAGGGCTTCCTGTGCCTGGTCTTTGCCTAGGCACCGCTCCATCAGGGCTTGAAGGTCTGCCATGGTAATTGTACCGCCGCTATATTCCATCTTACCGCTGAGACCCATGCTGTCTCCCACAAAAATGGCGGCTTGTACCCGGTCCACAACAGCTGGGGTGCTACTAAGGGACACAAGAATATAGAGAAGGGTGTTACTTGCCAGCGATATGATAACGCCGCTGCTGAGAGGGTCGAGGCCATCAATGCTGAGAGGGATATAATAATTTGGGCCGAGATAGGCAGGCATCATCAGAAGGAAAAACCAGCTTGCAAAACCCGCAAATAAGCCAGCAATAACACCTTTTTTATGACCCTGTTTCCAATAAAGACCCCCAATTAGGGCGGGTAAAAATTGGGTTGCTGCCGCAAAAGAGAGAATGCCAAGGTTGGCCAGGGCATCACTTTCTTTCACGCCAACATGATAGAATGTGGCGAGCATTAAAAGGCCAAAAACGGCAGCTCGTCTTACATAGATATGGGCCCGGCCACCCACAACTTCATCTGCCAATGTTGATTTGGGTTGCCTGAGAAAAGCACCAAACAGCAGATCATTGGTCACCATGGTGGATAGGGCAACGGTAGAGACAATGACCATGCCTGTCGCAGCAGAAAAGCCACCTAAAAAGGCGAGGACGGCCAGCCATTTTTCGCCGTGCGCCAGCGGAAGAGAAATAACGTACAGATCAGGTGAGCCGGGCAAATCACTAGCAGAGCCAGCCAATGTGATGGGGATCACCACAAGGATTGTAATAATAAGGCTTGCAATAAAGATATTGCGGCCAGTTTTGATATTGCTGTGTTGCTGGCACTCTACAACCATCACATGGAATTGCCGGGGGAGGCAGAGGATCGCAGCCGTTGAGATAAAGGTCAGCGTGATAAAACGGTCAGTTAATACTGTTGAGAAGGAGGTGTGGCCATTTGCTATTTGGTCCAGCATATCTGCTGGAGAATAGAGGAAAATAGCAAAACCACCAATCATCAGAAGGGCAAACAGTTTGACAGCTGTTTCTAGGGAGATTGCCGTCATCAGGCCGCGCTTGTGTGTTCTTGTGTCCACATGACGTGTGCCAAAAAGGCTTGAAAAGAAAGCAAGCGTAATTGCAATTAAGGGAACGAGGTCATATCCCTCAAATGCTGTTTCTCTGGATATGGCTGACAGGCTCATGGAAACGGATCTGAGTTGAAGCGCGATATAGGGAATAGTACCAATAATTGCGATCAAGGTAACCATGGCAGCAAGGCCACCAGACTTACCGTAGCGGGCTGAAAGAAAGTCTGCGATAGAGGTCGTGTGGATGGACCTGCCAACATCGATCATGCGTTTCACAATTGGAAAGCCAATTGTCATAAGAAGCAGCGGGCCAAGATATATAGCTATATATTCCCAGCCACTTCTGGTCGCGGTGCCAACGGCGCCAAAAAAGGTCCAGCTTGTGAAATAGATGCCAAGGGACAGGCCGTAAATGACGCCTTGAGACTGAATATATTTAAGGTTTTGGTTATTCCGGTCTGTGAACCACGCAACGGCAAAAAGCAATGCCAGATAAAAAGCTACTGTTATCAGCGCTCCAATAAGCAAGTCAGTTTTCTCCTCATACTTTCGGTGTGCTGAAAGATATATCCCTGTGTGAAGCTTACATTAAGGGAAGAAAATTCTATACCCTTAAAATAGCAAGGTGCGCACCCCAGATGCGCACCTTCTGTTTTGAGTGACTGAGTAGCTTTTAGTGATGATGCGCTGCGGAAGCCCCACTTGGTACGCGGATGTCATCTACCAGATGCTGGATATGCTCTGGTGGTTCTTTTGTCATTTTTTGAACCGCAGTTGCCGCGATAAAGTTCAACATCATGCCGATCATGCCAATCCCCTCCGGGCTGATACCGAACAGCCAGTTTGCTGCTGTATTCAGCTCTGGAGAGACAAATTTGAAGTACATGATATAGCCAAAGGTAAAGGCTAGGCCGACAATCATGCCTGCAATCGCCCCTTCCTTGTTCATTTTCTTGGAGAAAATACCCATCAGGATAGCAGGGAACAGGCTGGAAGCCGCAAGGCCAAAGGCAAAGGCCACAACCTGAGCCACAAAGCCTGGTGGGTTGATGCCCAGATAACCAGCCACGCCGATAGCAACAGCTGCAGCCATACGGGCATACATCAGTTCCTGTTTGTCGGTGATATCTGGCATCAGGGTGTTTTTCATCAGATCATGGCTGACAGCTGTGGAAATCACCAGCAGCAACCCGGCAGCGGTTGACAGCGCAGCAGCAAGGCTACCGGCCGCTACAAGCGCAATCACCCAGTTTGGCAGGTGTGCGATTTCAGGGTTGGCAAGCACCATTATATCACGGTCAACATAAACTTCGTTGGCAGAAGCTGTTGGTGCGTTGGTCACCACCCGCTCACCATGGGCACCACGGGCTTCACCATCAAAGGTTGGTTTGCCGACAAAAGGTGCACCAGCGCGATACTGGATTTTGCCGTCACTGTTTTTATCAGTCCAGGCAACCAGGCCGATTTTCTCCCAGTTACCAAACCACTCAGGTGTTGCTGTATAGTCAGTTTCATTCACCTCATTGATGAAATTGATCCGGGCAAAGGCACCAACAGCTGGGGCTGTGGTGAAGAGAATGGCGATAAAGACCAAAGCCCAGCCCGCAGATATTCGCGCGTCTGATGCTTTTGGTACAGTGAAGAAACGCACAATGACGTGTGGCAGGCCCGCTGTCCCCACCATCAGGGCACAGGTAATGGCAAACACGTCAATGGTTGATTTGCTGCCTTCCGTATAGGCATTAAAGCCCAAGTCTACGAGCGTCGAATCCAGCTTCTGTAGTACAGTCAGGCCAGAGCCATCTGCCAATGTTGAGCCAAGGCCAAGCTGTGGAACCGGGTTACCTGTAATCAGCATGGAGATGAAGATAGCTGGCACGGTGTAAGCAAAGATCAGTACGCAATATTGGGCAACTTGTGTATAGGTAATGCCTTTCATGCCGCCGAGCACCGCATACATGAACACGATGGCCATACCGATAATCACACCGCTGTTAATATCCACTTCAAGGAAGCGGGAGAAGACGATGCCAACACCGCGCATCTGGCCCGCCACATAGGTGAAGCTGATAAAGATAAGGCAGACAACAGCCACCAGACGGGCGGCATCACTATAATAGCGATCACCGATAAAATCTGGCACAGTGAATTTGCCAAATTTCCGGAGGTATGGGGCGAGAAGCAGGGCAAGAAGCACATAGCCACCTGTCCAACCCATCAGATAAACTGATCCATCATAGCCAAGGAAGGCGATAAGCCCGGCCATGGAAATGAAAGAGGCGGCACTCATCCAGTCTGCTGCGGTTGCCATACCATTGAGAACAGGGTGTACGCCCGCACCGGCAATATAAAATTCTTTAGTTGAGCCCACACGGGACCAAACGGCAATGCCAATGTATAGCGCGAAGCTGAGGCCGACAAAGAGATAAATAAGTGTTTGAAGATCCATGTTCCCCATTCCTAGTCATGAACGTTGAATTGACGGTCGAGCTGTTTCATTTTCTTGGCGTAAATGAAGATCAGGGCGACAAAGACATAGATGGATCCCTGTTGGGCGAACCAGAAACCTAACTTGAATCCAAAGAACGGGATCTTGTTAAGCACGTCCTCCAAAAGAATGCCGCATCCGAATGAAACAACAAACCAGACAACCATCAGCTTGATGAGCAAGCTTAGATTGGCTTTCCAATACCCTTCCGCGGAGGAATCGGGTTTTTGTATATTTTCGTCAGTCATAGAGAATCCTCCCACTATATGACACAATCTAAGGTGAGATTACGTTGTCATGAACTCGAGCGATAGGCGACTTTAGTCTAAGAACCCGCCTGGAAATTCCCCATGGCTGGCTGCAAATACCGGTTTTCTGCGCTTCCGCTCCTCATATACCCTGAAGTACACTGCGCTACGGTTCTCGAAAACTGTTATTTCCGCTCAGCCCGGATGAATTTCGGGACAGGCCCTAACATTAAAAATGCCAGTCAAGCACGTCGCTTAGCTTGGCGTTTTGCAGGCTATGGGAACATTGAGCTAGATAGACTTCCGCCGCAGATAAGGCATCAGTCAATGCATGATGGGCGTGATAGGAAGGCAGGCCATATCGCTTGCGGATATCCTTAAGGCGCAAGCTGCCTGTTTTTTTTGTTTTCTCGAAAAGCTGACGCTCTATTCGGAATGTATCCACTGTGACAATGGGAAGATGAATCTGAAACAGGTTTTTCAGGGCTTCAGAGAGAAAATCAGCTTCGATTTGGGCATTATGAGCCAGTAATATGCGCCCATTGAGCTGCTCAAACAGCATTTCTAGCGCGTCAGGCAGCATGAGGCCGTCCCTTATCATATCATCTGTAATCTGATGAATGGGCACAATGTCATGCTGTAGCTCTACCTCAGAGTTGATGATGACATGCTGGGCAGTAGTAATGGAAATGGCAGCATGATCAACCTGCACACAGCCAATGGAGAGAATATGATCCCGCTTGTGGTTCAGGCCATTGGTTTCCAAATCAACAGCAAGCAAGGGTGCTTCTGATGCCTGTACGGTGCAATCGGGCAGTGGGTTTTCAAGATAGCTTTTGATAAAGGCAGGGGGGCCAGCCTTAAGGGCCTGTTTTCTCATACGTTCAAATCGAAATTGGTTAAACAGGCGTAACATCAGTAAAAACCGCCAGCCAGCTTTCGGCTCAGGCCTTCCTGATGGGTTTTAATGAGAGAAAAGGCATCTCTCAGATGTTCCCGCTCAAAGGGGCTGAGGGCGGATGGTGCCAGCATATTATCCGGGTTTTGGCCGTTCTGTATCTGCTTTGCTTGATGCGCCAACCGGATAGCCATCATAAACTGCCAGGCATCTTTCATTTCTTGCAGGTCTGCGTCAGCGCTTAGGCCCTTACCCTTCAAAGCTTCAAGGCGTTCCTCAAGCCCTACAGCTTTAATGCCTGCAGCCAGGGCGTAAACGCGGGCAATATCCACCAGTGCTACAATGCCATTCTTTTTGATATCCAGCGTATCACTATGGTTTTCGTCATGGGTGAGCACAAAACGGCGGAAGAAACCAATAGGCACTTTTGACGATAGTGCGTTTTCCACCATATGAGCCAGAAACAGTTTATTACCGCCTGCCATTTTCAGCACATGGGTGCTGAGAGCATCTGCCAGTTTGGCGTCACCGCTGATGACAGCGCTGTCAAAGAAGATGGAGGCGTGCATCAGGGCCTTGGGATCGGGTGCGGTGATCCAGCCTCTGAAATGGTCTATCCAGCCATCCAGAGTTTGCCGCCATTTGAGGTTGCTGGCCATAATATTCCCGCCACAATAGACATAACCGCAGCTGTTCAGGCCATCACTGACCTTTTTTGCCAGTGCTTCAAAATATGCCCCGTGAGCATCCTGGTTGAAGTCATTGCTCAGCAGAATGCCATTATCCTGGTCAGAGTTCAGGGTCTGGTCACGCCGGGCCAGTGAGCCAAAGGCAAGATAGCAATAGGGCACAGGCGGTGGCCCTAGCTCTTTCTCTGCAAGCTCTATCACTTTTCTGTGGGTAGCCATGCCAATGCTGGAGATATTGGCCGCTACGCGCGCACCTTTCATACCGCTATCAACCAGGCTAACCACCATGGCAGGTAGCTGTTTCAGGGCCGCTGCAATGTCTTCCACTCTGGATGCTTTGCGAATATTTTTCACAATAGGTATGGCGTTCAGAGCCTGGCTGGAGAGGATATCATTAGCGCTGACCAGGCCAATAATATCACCTGCTGCGTTGTTCACCGGTAGGTGGTGTATGTTTTTTTCTGACATCAACAATAGGGCATCAAGCACCAACAGGTCATCTCGCATCGTCAGAGGGTTGGGTGTCATGATCTCTGTAATGGGGGTATTATAAGGCAGGCCCTTCGCGACAGCGCGGGATTGGATATCCTTGTCTGTCATGATGCCCGTTAGTCTGTCAGATTCAAAAACTAGCATGGTTGAGACCGCTTCTCCCGCCATGATGTTGGCGGCTTCTTGTAAGCTGAGGGTGCCATCACAGTGAATAGGAGCGCGCTTAACCAATTGTCTCAATGTCTGGTTGCCCCAGTCTGGTGTGGCGGCCTCAGCAGAGCGCAGGGCATTTCTTAGTCTCTCAGACTCTGCTCCTGAAAAGAAATGATTAATGCTTTCATGTTGTTCCCGCAGCCTATGAAATTGATGGGCAGGAACCATATAAAGCAGCGTATCTTCAATGGCTGTAACGGCACTTTTAATTTCTCCTCCCCTGAGAAGGGAAGGGTAAGCAAAGCAACTGCCTTCAGCCAGTCTTGCACTCAGGTTTTTACCAAGTTCCTTTAATTCTACAGCGCCAGAGCGGACGATATAGAGAAAACTGTTATGGGCTCCCAAAGTGAGTATTTCAGAACCTCGCCGTGCATATTTGACAGAGATGCTTTTGGCAAGAGCGCTAAGGCCCATATCATCCAGTGTATGGAAGGGTATGGTTTCGGCCAGAAAACGTTTTATGTCGTCAATTTCCAAAAGGGCCCTCATGATTTGGCTCAGGTGTCCATCATATCACAGTATTCATTCTGCATAGCAGTTCCTGCAAGGGATATAGGAAAAAAGTAGGATGTTACCGTGATTGCGCTATGGCATGCCTCGGTTCTAGGCCGTGCAAAAAACTTCTTCAGGAGCTTCTTGGATGCGGGTGTTTGAAGAATAGTGTATGATGCTCCGTAACTTTTTTATCATTTTTTGGAGGGGGTGCCCGTTTATTGCGTATTACGCTCTAAATGGCGCTTTATAAACCGAAGAAGAGAATGTCTGCAGAACAACCAGATATCATTCGCCTGGCGGATCACCAGCGTAAAAACAGAAATACTGTCATTACAGATATTCTGGATGCGCACGAATGCGCGCTGCGCCGTTTTTTACGTGTCCGGTTACGCCAGAATGCAGATCAGGAAGACATTATTCAGGAGGTTTTTCTACGTCTTTCCCATATGGAGGATGTAGAAACCCGTTTTAAGGAGCGGCCTGAAACTCTCAGGAACTATCTCTTTTCTGTTGCGACCAATTTGATACGTGACAAAATTCGGCGCGCCACTGTGCGCCAGAGCCATAGTCATGAAGCCTATGATGACGAGCAGGAGACGGGGCAAAGCACAACGCCTGAAGAGCTGCTTGTGGTAAAACAGGATATCAGCCTGATGAGAAAGGCTTTGGCCGCTGTCAAGCAACAGCACCGGGATGCCTTTGTGATGAGCAGGATCAAACAGATGAGCTACAGGCAGATTGCCTCGGAGTTGGGTGTTTCCATCAGTACCGTAGAAAAATATGTATCAGCAGCGCTGTTTGCTCTGCGGAAGGAACTAACATGAGCATATTAGGCAGAAATAGCGCTGTTCGCCATGAGCGTGTTTTCCGCACGGCAGCAGATTATGTGGCACGGCTTTACTCCGGTTCCATGACCGAGGCTGAGGAAATGGCCCTTTACAGATGGCTGGATGAAGCACCGGAGCATCAGCGGGAATATGATCTGCAGCTTGCCATATGGGATCAGTATGATCTGCCGGCTGATGATCTGGGTGATGAGACGAAAGTCCAGCAGGCAGTGGCTGAGGGGTATTCACTTTGGTGGCGCGCGGCTGCTGCTTGTCTGGCTTTTGCTTTTGTCGGTGCTGGGGCTTTTTATGGTGACATAAAGGAGATGCTCTTTCCCGAACATGGCGTGCTCTATAGCACAGCCATTGGAGAACAGAAGCGCATAGCTCTGGCTGATGGTAGCGTGATTATGCTGAATACCAATTCTCAGATCGAGGTGAGCTTTGGTGCTGATGCACGGGAAGTGGTGTTAGAAAAAGGCGAGGCCTTTTTCGAAGTGTCGGCCGATGCGAGACGACCTTTTCATGTACAAACAGGGGAACAGCGGGTCACGGTGCTTGGAACCAAATTTAACGTTGATAAACGAGGGTCTAGATACACAGTCGCGGTTGTTGAGGGGCTGGTAGCCGTACATCCAGATGATCAGCAAGTCCGGCTAGGTATTACAGAAGAGAAGGTAAGAGATAAGGCGCCGTTTGCTACGTCTGGCCAATATCGCTTGGGAGCGGGAACTATCCTTAGTTTTAATGGTGATGAGACGCAGATTGCTCGCTCAGCGCTGGAAGGTGAAGGTAAGTACAGACCCTGGTTAAGTGGGGTTGTTACCTTTAATCAGGAGCCTCTTTCCGCCGTTGTTGCGGAGCTTAGCCGATACACCAGCCATGAGATAAGCATTCCTGAACCAGAAACAGCCAAGATGAACATCAGTGGTGTGTTCCATATGCGTGAGCTGGAATCAGTGTTGATGGGGCTGGATGAAGCCTTTCCTCTTGATGTATATCAGGAGGGGAATCGCATTAAGATTGTCAAACAGTCATAAATTTTTGGAGGGGTTATGTTTTTCCTGCGTATTACGCCCTGCAATGCCATTTCCTTGAATGGCAGATTTGGGAAATCAGCGGAGGGAAACATAATGTTGACTGATATGATAAAGAAAAAAGCGGGATATAAGGCGAAGGCTGTGGTTTCTGCCATTGCCTTAATGGCAGCTTCCAGTGCGGCTGTCGCTGGGCAGCAGGGGCTGGATCTTGATATTAAATCGCAGCGCACAGATGCGGCTTTGCTGCAGCTGGGGCAGGCGGCAGGTGTGCAGATCATGTTTGCACCAGAAATTGCGCAGGGCACTAATTCACCAGCCCTTGCTGGTATACACACAGTAGATGAAGCTTTAGAGCGCCTTCTTTCAAGCACAGACTTGGGCTTTCGTGTCGTTTCAGACAAGTTGATTGTGGTTAAAAAGAAGAGTGACCTTCATGCTGCGCTTTCTGATGATGCGAATGGCATGGCAGGGGATGCGAATGACGCAGGTAAGGATAATGGCTTTGTGCTGGAAGAAATTATCGTAACAGCCACCAAGCGGTCATCTCGCTTGCAGGATGTGCCGATTTCCATTTCTGCTGTTGGCTCAACAACAATAAAGGAAACCGGGGCACAAAGCCTGCAGGACATTGCAGGTCTGGTGCCTAACTTCTCCTTCCCCACCAGCCGACAGGCCGGGGAAGCCGATATTGCCATCCGCGGTATTTTCAATAATGTGGAGATAGACCAGATTGGGTTTGATGTGGGTTACGGCGTGTATCTGGACGGTGTGTTCCTCGGGCGGCCTAATGCTGCCAATGCAGAGCTGGGTGATATTGAACGAGTTGAGGTCTTAAAAGGCCCTCAGGGTACATTGTTTGGTAAAAACACCATTGCCGGGGCCATCAATATTGTTAGTAAAAAGCCAGGGAACGAGTTTGAAGGCAAGGTGGATGTGGATGCCGGCAACTGGAACTATTTCCGTGTGCGTGGCAGTGTGAATATACCCCTTGTTGATGAGAAGCTCGCCATGCGGCTTTCCATGAACAAGGCTCAGCGGGATGGTTATGTAACCAACCTGACACTAAACGATGACGACATCGGCAGCTATGAGCAGTTCAGTGGCCGCTTGCAAATTGCCTATACCCCAACGGACAGGACCAGTGTTCACCTAAGCCTGGATGGGCAGTCTTATGAAGGCAAACCCTATGCCTTTGATAATATAGGTGGCTCTGCCGCCGAAATCGGGCGGGATGATGTAAAATATACCGAACATGCAGATGGGGCTTCAAGATCAGATAGCGATGGTTTCGGCGGATCGCTGTTGATTGAACATGAATTTGATAATGCCTATATCCTAACGTCTGTCACAGGCTATAGAGACAGTTCGCTATTTTCTGTTTTCGACACAGAACATACCCTTCTGGATGGGCACGTATTCCAGATTGATCAATCACAAAAACAATTCACCCAGGAACTGCGTATCACCTCCCCTTCTGATAATTGGTACGATTATGTTGCAGGTGTTTATTACCATCGCCAGAATAATGATCAGGATCAGGAAACCTTTTTTGGTCCCAGCTTTTATGGCCCAGGCATGCTTGCCAATCTCCATCTGGTTGATAACGAAAGCTATGCGGCTTTTGTGCATTCCAATATTCAGTTGGGACATGGTTTTACTCTCTTTGGTGGGTTGCGCTTCACTCATGAAACCAAGAGTTTTGAGCGGATTGATGAGACAACACCAGATGGTTTTCTGGGGCGAGGGAATGGCCCATTCATTGTGCCAACAGACAAGATTAAGGATGAAGATATATCTTGGACTGCAGGGCTGCGCTATACAATCAATGACGATATGATGGCGTATGCCAGTGTTTCTACAGGCTTCAAATCTGGTGGTTTTAATGTGAGTGTGAGAGGCTCTCAGGTTTATGATAATCTGATTGTGGAGCCGGAAACTGTCACTGCCTATGAACTTGGGATGAAAACATCCTGGCTGGATAAGCGCCTGACAGCCAATATCGCTGCATTTTATATGAAATATAAAGATTTGCAGGTGAGTGTATGGGATCCTTTTGCGGGGACTACTGGTGGGTTTGTGTTCCGGAATGCTGCTGCCATGACATCACAGGGGATGGAGCTGGAGCTTTCCTTCAGGCCCACAGATGAACTGTCTTTCATGGCTGGAGTTGGCTATACAGATTCAACATTTGATGAGTTTCCTGGCGTTCAGTTACCGCGAGGCATTGGGGCGCCGGGTGATGAGAATGATGGCATATTGGATGGTCGTACCAATGTGGCAGGACAGGCCACACCACTGGCAGCTAAATGGAATATCAATGCCTCTGGTGTTTATGAGGTGCCGTTATCAAATGGCGGCGCTTTTGTGACCCGTCTGGATTATGTCTATACCAGTGGCAGATATGCAGATCGGGGCTTTACCAATGATGATATTCTGCCTGCTCAGTATCTGCTGAATGGCCGCATTGGTTACCGCTCGCCTGATGATGCCTGGGGAATTTATCTTTGGGGCAAAAACCTGACTAATCAGCAAAAGCCTGAGGAAAGCCGTTTTTTCAATTTCTTCCGCGGCCGCCTTATCAAGCGCTATATGGAACCGCGCACTTATGGCGTGAATATGAATTATACGTTTTAAGAATGATGAAACAGGGCCCAGTTGGGCCCTGTTTCATTTTTGCTTGCAGGGGTCTTAATATTTCCAGCTTGCTCTTATACCAAAGGTACGCGGACGCATGGTGCTATGCCTGTATGCCAATGTTGGGAGAGGGCTGATAAAGATATAACTGTCATCATTCAGAAGGTTTTCTCCATAGAGAACTAAAGACCAACTGTTTGTATTCCAGCCGATGCTGGCACCTACATATTCATAGGCTTGGGCATCTTCAATATTAACATTCAGTGTATTCGGGTCACCGGCCACATTGGGGAAACCGCTGGCAAAACTGCCTACATGCTGAACATCCACGCGGGCATAAACATCCTGTCCGTTCCCCATATCCCAAGTATATTGGCCATACCCGGCAATCTGGAAATCAGGGGAGGCAAGCGGATGCCCTTCAACAGCACCGGAAATTGCCGCTTCATTATTGGTAAGGGATGTGATTTTTGCATCCTGAATGGTTAAGTTCAGGCCAAGTTCCAGGCTATCAGATGGCCAAGCCTGCATCTCAAGTTCCATGCCCTTGGAAACGGCAGCGCCAATGTTGGTAAAAAAGCCCGCCCCGTCCGAAAGGCGGTTCACCTGCACTTGAATATCTTTCCAGTCGATATAATAAAGGGCAAGGTTGGCTTTCAAACGTTTATCGAACCAGTAAGTTTTGGCTCCTATTTCATAATTCCACAGAGAATCAGACTTTGCACTTGGCGGAATAACAATGTCATCGGGGTCACGTTCACTAACTCCGCCATTGACAAGCCTGTTGGGTGTATCAATGCGGAATCCTTCAGAGGCCAGGACGTAATATGTCTGATCATCAGATGGTTTCCATGTGAGACTGATTTTCTTGGTCAGTTTGTTTTTCTTGCCAGTACCAAAAGAGTTCGCCACGATGGGAGAAAGGCTCAACTCACTGTTCCCACCAGTGAACGCAGCCCCCCAAAAGGCCCCGCTTGCTGTATGCCCCTTATCTAAAGTTGATTTTGTAAGCTCAGAAGAACCATAGCGCAGCCCTCCTGTGAGCGTTAGTTCATCCGTAAAATGGTAGGATAGTTCACCGAAAAGGGCCTGTTCCCTTGTCTCCACAACAGTGAAATTGTCTGTAACCATGGAGGTGGTTTCTGCGCTTGGGATA
>JBNKGK010000040.1:0-15123 GCA_050289785.1 Kordiimonas sp. | reverse complement strand
CCAGCGCCTGGTTCAGAAGTTCAAAAGAAGCCGCTGTGTGATTACACTGATTTTTCAGCTCGTGAATGTAAATAGCAAGCGTATTAGTATCCATGTTCTTCAGTTTCGCTTATCTCTTAAAGGTTACTGACCCACCCCATGGACATGATGCTCCCCAGCCTGGTTTCGAGGTTCATCTTACATCCACAGAGATACTTTTCCTCCCACGTCCGTATGCCTTGGCACTTCCCTGGTTCAGCCCATAAGCCCGGACACTCATTTCAGGCCACAAGCGATAACACAGGCATGCAGGCTTTTACCAGCAGGGATTCAAGTCTGACGCTGGAAAAAGCACCAGAGATGGGTTATAGTGCAGTTGGGTGAAAATATAGGGTGCTTTGTCGTGGCGGATAATCCGTTTGCCATGCAGTCGCAGTATGCGGCTTCCATCTCTAGGCCGGAACCTGCCACGAACCGTGTGCAGGCGAGGTACAGCGTGCCTGCCAGTAGCAGCCAAAGCTTTGCTCGCAGCTTCGGCTCAGACAGTGCAACAGCTGCCGTTAGCAACGCCGCAGTCCCCACATTCAAAGAAACAAGAGTACCGCAAAAGCCTAGCGGACGCGGCATTCTGGGCATGAACGCCCAGCTCATGCTGGCCGAAAGCCGCACACAGGCAGCACAAGCCGCTTTTCCTGCCCCTCCCAACGTCAACCATGCCAACACCGTTTATCTGGCAAACCAGAAAAGTGTGCAAAACACCCGACTGGCAAACGGTGGCTCTGTCTATAGCTTACCAGATGCAGGATACCAGCCAACCCATCAGTCGGAAACTGAAGCGTCAATTGACGCTGATTCCGCTTAAACGGCCTTAGATTGACGCTAATTCTGTCACTCCCGGCGAAGGCAAAGCCTGAGGGAAGAGAGTCTTGTGTCATACATGGCTCTATTCTGCTCGAGATACCCGCTTTCGCGGGGATGACGAAATAAGACTCATCAGGTTTGAGAGAAAATTGCTATTTGCAGCCAGCTATGGTGACTTTCGGTGAGCTTTATGCCATTCTCAGGCCATGCGGCAACCGCAGTTCATAGGTAATACCGTGGGCCGATTCCCCTTCAAAACCACGCTGAGAGCTGAAATACAGCCGCTTGCCATCCGGGCTGAAAGCAGGCCCCGTGATCTCTGATTTGTCCTGCCCGTGCAGAGTGATCAGCGGCACGGGCGTATAATCAGATGTCAGCACAATAATCTGCATGTCCCCGCCATCTTCCGCGATGAGCAGATCACCGTTCGGACTTACCTCAATATTATCCACGCCCGTAAGCACAGGTTTGTCATAGGCGGCGGCATCATAAATGGTTTTCAATTCCTGGCTGGCCAGCCCCAGCGACCAGACCTTGTTATCCCTTTTGGTGGTGAAATAGACATGACCTTCGGAATAGATAATGCCTTCCCCACCTTTGAACCGGGCAACCCCCGGCACCTGCTTACGCAGCGGGGCAGACGCGGCAGAAAAATCTGGCACTACCTGCCAGGTAAGGTGAGAGCCTTCAGCCACTGCCACCTCCAGGTGACCGGCTGACAAATCACCCGCTGTTGCAGGCACAAAACGATAGAGGCAGCCATCTTTCATATCTTCGGTGAGATAGACATGCCCTGTTTCGGGGTCAATCGCGGCAGCCTCATGGTTAAAGGAGCCGAGCCCAGGCCTAACCGCAGCAGGCTTTTGGCCCGCCGGGTCACATTCATACACTTGCCCTGTTTCACCATTTTCTTCACACGATAGCCAGGTACCCCACAATGTTTTGCCCCCGGCACAGTTACGGCTAGTGCCCGTGAGGATAGGATAGCTATCCACCACATTGCCCTGTGCGTCAAAGCGCAAAGCCCCAACACCGCCGGCACCATCATTCAGTTCGCTATTGGAAACATAAACCCACCCGCCGCCATCGGTCGGATAGCAGGCTCCACCATCAGGCGCGCCATGCCACAGATAACTTCCGCCAGCGACAGCTGCTTCACCCGAACGCGCCACGATACGCAACTGGCACTCTGCCGGGATGCTGGCCATCAACTCTTCATCATAGCGCATTTGCCCGAGAGTATTAGCAGGCAGGTGGCCATCCGCCTTCAGCAAAGTGGATGCAAAAGGAGCCACCGCCATAGCCAGCATGGCCCGTTTTAAAACCTGTCGTCTGTCAATCATATATCCCTCGGGTGTATGGTTCTTTTCACATCCGGCAATATCAGCCGGATGTGACAAAATGAGGTCAGTGTTAACTTTTGCAGCCAATGGCCCCGGCAATAGCCAGCACAGCAGACCAGCCATCAGCCCCTTCAAGCATTAGCGTTCCCGCTGGCACCTTCATGCCCTGCCTGAGGCCACCATCCCGCTCCACCTGAATTTTCAGCGAGGCTGTTACATCCTCTTTTGCAGAGCTCTGCTCCGAATAAAAAGTTGAGCCAATCAGGCCGCGGGCTGATTGCCGGGCAAGCACCGCCAGCTCGCCGTCCAGCACAATCAAAGCTGAAGGGGTGCTTGAACGCTGGAAATACAGAAGCGGCGCATCCTCCCGCTTGAGCCAGAGAAACAGGCCACATTCGCCGTCATTCAGTTCCTGCGGTGGCAAAGCGCTGAGCCGGGAAATCACTTCATCCTGCCCAAGGGGCTTTGCCTCTGCCACAGGCACAACCGTGGCAGGTTTTTCCTGTGTACTCACTGGCGTGCAGGCCACCACACACAAGATGAAAGCCAATGTCATCAAATATTTCATGTCAGATCAAATACCAGCTTACCAGACCAGCCGTCACCTTCTTTTTTCAAACCTGCCGTGGTGAGCAGGCCACCCAAGGCAGGCGATATGCCCGCCTGCTGCACCGGCAACACCTCTATCGCGGCGTTCATATCACTGCCGCCTTTCCAGCGCAGGGCCAAATTCACACTCAAACGGCCATCATCCCCGTCCAGGTTCGCCATCAGGATGCCGCCTTCGCAGCGCCCCTGGCCCGAGAGGACAAAACCTTCCCCTAGAAGAGAGGCCAACATATCCGTTTTCACGGCAAGCCCCCCTTTTACACAGCCGGTTTGCGGGTGCAGCTCCAGCCTGTCACTACGGACAGAAAGCAAGCCAGACAGCGCAACACCTCTCGTATGCATTTTCAAGGTTTCTGCCACAACAAGATCGGTCAGCACAAACCGACCTTCTTCGCCCTCTTCCACAAGAAAGGCACCACTGCGTTCTGCACTTTTGAAACGCACAAAAGCACTCAGCTGGCCAATAGCTAAAGAGAAAACATCGTGCTGCACATGCACATCCCCAAGATGCAGGCGGCGATCCACCCACACATCCGAAAGCTGCATATCCCAGGCCGTCCCCGCCACACCTGCATGCACAAGACGCTGGTCAAACCCGCTCCAGCCAAGCACCATCCGCGCAGGTAACTGAGCGACAAAAAACAGGATAAAGGCCACCAGAAACAGAGCGAGCAAATGCCAGTTTTTCAGCATCACTTCTGCCCCACAAATTGTACTTGCACCCGTAGCCTGCCGCCCGTGCCTGTCTTCTGGATGGAAACCTTGTCAGGGGAGATTTGGTGCTTGCGTTCCAATTCAGCCAACCAACCATAAAAGCTTTGTGTACCCACATTATCGGCCCAAACGGTAAGGCCCTCCTGCCCACCCGGCTGAATGCGGGTGATAACCACACCGGCATCCTTCGCTGTCACGGCAACAGCCACCCGAAGCGGTTGGTCTGATTTCGTTTTAGCCCCAACCGATTGAACTTTACCTTTCAACGCCTTGGCTTCAGCAATCACAGAAGCGACAAGATTATGAGAGGTCTTCGCGGCCTGATAACGCCGCTCACTGGCATGATGATAGGCCTGCAATGGCCGCACCAAAGCAAAATAAAGCGCTGTCAGTAAAACAGCCGCGCCCATCAACATAACGAGGAAGTGCATCGCGGGTTTCCTCCACAGCAGCAAAGATTGTTGTGGAGATGCGCAAAAACTCACCGCCTCCTGATTGCCTGAGCATCGCAAGCTGCTGCCTCGCCTGCGCCTCCACATTCACCACCCGGCTGACCTTGGGGAAGGCCTGCCGGAACAGTTTCTCTGTGTCAGCACGCAAGGCACCCGCCTGGCTATCAAACCTCACACTCTCGCCGTAGAGCGAGCCAAACCACAACAGAATAAGGGCTGCGCACAGAAAAGACGGGCGTTTAATCAACAGCCAGATTTTGCTGAAATCAGCTTTAGGTGCGTATTGACCCTGTAACAAGCTATGAGCGCTTTCCGGCGCCCGTGCCAACAATGCACCAACTTCGCTCTTTTGGTCGGTATAAGCATCGCCGTCCAACATCTGTTTGGCAAGCGCAAGTTCGCTTGTAAAGCCTGTGCCATCTGGCAGGCGAGCAAGAGCCAAATCGCCCTCTGTTACCAACACTGGCTGCTCGGCAGGGCCCACCAGCATAAAATCCGGGATCAGCTTCACGGGTTCAACGCCCAGCTCGCGACAGGTAGCCATCACTCCGGCCATCACCTCATCGCGGATCACAGCAACAAGTTTCTCACTGCCTTCTCCCACTGGCCAGCAGGCAAAATGCTGCTCTGCCGCTCTATCCGCCAGCATGTCTTCCATCAGGTTTGGCAGCACCTTGCGCAGCTTGGCGGCCGGAAAATCCGGCAGAGCCTGCCGCCAGCAAGTAACATTGGTACCGCTGATCACAACAACTGCTTGCCCGGCCCCACAAGAGGCTAGATCATCCAAGGGCACACCCTGCAGCCAGCGGCCTTCAGCCACCAGCCCAGCTTGCTGGATATCATGACCACCAGGCCCAAACTTTATGACCAGAGTTCCACTCACTGCATCATCCCATATTGCCTGCCGGTCACCCGGCTTGTTCCGTCTGCCTGCATCACCAATGATGAGGTAAGGCTGGTCACTGCGTCCAGATACTGCACCCGAATAGTGGCTTCAAACGCCTGTGGTTTTGCCTCCACTCTGGTTCTGATCTCCTGTCCCAGTGTCATATCCTCAAATATCTTTTCGCTCCAGAAAGCGGCGCTATCCCCGTAGCCCACAGAGGGGCGCTCTGCGATCAAACGCTGCGCTTCATCCAGGGCAAGGCCGTCCCCCACAAGGGCGATCAACAGCGGCGCATCTTCCACCTTCAGGCTGTTGGCATTTAGAACAGCCGTCCCCATCGTCGGGCGCACACATAGATAGCGGCCAATCAGCGCCAGCATATCCGGGCCATAACCTTTCACCAGCCGCAGCTCAGTTTTATCCACCATCAGGCTATTGGCGGCGCGATAGGGTGGGGTGAGCGCGCTATAATCATAATCCTCCGCGCCCATGGCGATCGGGCGGCTATCGCTATCCAGCCAGTCGGTCAGCGTAGCTGTCAGTTGCTCAGCTTCTATCTCGGAAAACCCTAAGGTAGTGAGCAGACGCTTATATTGCAGGGCAGTTTCCTCGTTCGCCGCCCGCATGCCCTGCTCTGTGCCTTTCACAAGGCTATTCACATTAAAACAGTTACTAACATCCCTGAGCAGGCCGTTGATTTCACCATCCTCGATTGGATAAGCAACCGCCAGCTCCTTATCCTTCCCGGTGAGAACCTTCGCTCGATTTTTTGTAGCATAAAGCTTTTCCGCCGCCATCCGTGCCAGTTCTTCCCCACCCAATGCATACAGCCGGGCCTGATCATGCATTTTCACGGCGGTTGCCCGCTTGATAGTGAAGCCCAGCGCTTCCATGGAAAAGACAAGGCCCACGCTCATCACAGCAACCAGCATCAACACGGTGATCAGCGCCGCCCCGTCGCTTTGCCTCAGCTTTTTCAAAAGCCCCCTCATGCGCCGACACCAACCACAAACACGGAGCGCAGCGTGCCCTTGCCCGCGATATCCATTTCAAGCGAGATAATCTCTGGCAGGCTGGTTTCTGTGCCCTGGCGCTTGCCCCATTCATCTGTCCACGTATCCGCCACACCAAAGGTGATGCGCAGCGCCTCAATATTCTTCAGCAGCACCTGTTCCATCACCGGGGTTTCTTCTGTAGCATCTGGTCGGGCATAACTTCGGCGGATCAAGCGGCCTTCATCAAACAGATAGTCCACCCGCTGCACAGCCGGAGCCACCTCTGACACCAGCGCCCCCAAATGACCGCCCCGCACAAATTTCAGCACCTGCTCTCCCTCTAGTGCCCTGCCCCCTTCGAAAACAGCGGGACTTTGCCCACCAAGCACATTCCGTGCAGGGCGCAGCACCGCCGCTTCCATATCTGCCCGGATGAGAGAATGCACCATCTGCAGCTCGGCTGTCAGGTCATCTGCCGCCTGAAGCCCGTTCTGGCTTTTCTGAAAACTGGAAAGAAGCGCCACACCTGCCGCGCTCACCATAGCGAAAATCAACATCGCTACCATGGTTTCAATCAGAGAAAAGCCTTTGTCATCCTGTTCTATAAAGCGAAAAACAGCAGTGTCATACCGGGACTTGATCCCGGTATCCATTGCCCTTTCCCTTTTATGGAAGGCGGAATTGGTCGCTTCGGCCTGTGCCCTTTTTTGAAACACCTTGGTTTCAATAGGCGCCGTGGTCAAGCCACGGAGCGACAACAAACTTTCCTCCACCTTATGTATGTTGATTGACCCTCTCATATCAGCGCGCCCTCCGGTACCCGGTCAGGTGCGCCAGTTGCTCTTTATCCTGCAGCACGGCAACATCCAGCATCAGCAAACGACCAGACGGGTCTCTACTCACGGTCTCACGCCACTCAAACTCGGCAGAGAGCTGCTTTTCAGTACCAGACCTGTGACCCGGTACGGGCAAGGAAGCTTTACCCCGCAGTGCTGCCATGCGATTTTCCGCCACCATGGCAGCAAGGGCCTGCTGCTGCACCCTTGATGTCATCCGCACAGCCCCGGTCTGGCTTTCCAGCAACGCCATCGCTGCCACGGCCAGAATGGCCACCGCAATCAATAGTTCCAGAAGGGAAAAGCCTTCCTCTGATGTGAAGCCCCTACCCATCAAGCTGCACCTGCATATGCCCGAGGCCATCTGCGCTCAAGCTGCCAGACCGGCCATCCAGAATGAGCTGAATATCAAAGGCTGGCTGCTCACCCGTTGGCAAAAACCAGAGCTGCGGCCTGAGCGGTTTATCATCTTCTGCCACAGCAGGGCTGACATCTTCCCCCGCCACAGTCAGATGGTAGCTGATGCCTTGCTGCCATTTTTGTGCAGTGCTGCCGGGCTGCCATTCACCCCCGGATAAGCTGAGCAACTGATAACCATCCTTATCAAAACTCACCCCTAAGACCGAACCCCGCACAATGCTCTCCCGGCTCACCGCTTGCATATAGGCATGGGTTTCCTGAAGGCTTGTCTCAAGGCGCTTGTCCGCCGATGGCATTATCAAAACAGCAGCACTGGTCATCAGGCCAATAATGGCCAGAACCATCATAACCTCAACGAGGGAAAAGCCTGCTTCCCCCCGGTCAGGTTGATATGCTGCTGTGTGTGCCACGATTATCCTTTGGTCCAGTTACCTAGGTCTTCGTTCATCTCTTCCCCACCGATTTGGCCATCGGCCCCGTAGGAGAAAATATCAAAGCTGCCATGCTCACCGGGGTAAAGATACTGATAGGCGTTGCCCCATGGGTCTTTCGGCAGTGCCTTGATATAACCTTCCTTACGGTAGTTATTCCCCGCAGGAGCCTTCACCAGCACATCCAAACCTTGTTCCAGAGTAGGGTATTTCAGCGTATCCAGCCGGTACATCTCTACCGCCTGTTCCAAGAGGTGAATATCTGCTTTGGCTTTTTCCACCATGGCGCGGTCCTGGCTCGGCAGCACATTCACAACCACAACAGTAGTGAGAAGACCAATAAGAACAATCACAACCATCAATTCAATCAGAGAAAAACCTTCATCCTTTCTGGCCTCTTTTGCCAGCAGGGCAATCCATTTTTTCAGTCTCATCGTCATGACTTTCTCCCTCACATCAAAACAAGGCGGTTGAGCTGCAAGATTGGCAGCATGATCGAGAGCACAATGGCACCCACAACCGCACCCATAAAAATAACAATCATTGGCTCCAAAAGGCTAAGCGCCGTTTTAGTGAAGCCATCAAATTCACTTTCCAGATAATCCGCCACGCGGTGCAGCATATCTGCAAGCTGGCCGCTTTTCTCACCTGCCGCCACCATATAGGGCAGCATGGGTGGAAACTCGCCGGTTTTCTTCAGAGCGGCAGACGTGCCACTGCCCTCGCGTATCTGGCTGATAGCGCCATCAAGCGCTATGCGCATGCGTACATTCCTCAAGGTTTCCTTGGCGGCCATCAGGCTTTCCAGTACCGGGCTGCCACCGGCGATAAGCGTGCCGAGCGCACGGGCAAACCGCGCCGCGTTCACCGCGCGAATGAGGCGACCAATAAGCGGCAAGGCCAAAAGGCTGGAATGCACACGATATTGAAAATCAGGCAGCTGCATCAGGGCAATAAACCCGGCAACCACCAGGCCAAGCCCCCCGAACAGGAAAAGGCCATAGGTCACCAGAAAATCTGACGTACCCACCACAATGCGGGTGAGGAGCGGCAGTTCAGTACCAAAACTGTCAAACTGGCTGACCACCTTCGGCACCACAAAAATCATTAACGCTGTAACAACGGCAACGGCCACAACGGACAGCACGATGGGGTAAATCAGCGCGGACTGAACCTTCTGGCGAGTGCTCTGAGATTTCTCGCGGTGATCAGCCACATTCTCCAGAACCCGGCCCAGATCACCAGAAGCTTCACCAGCGGCCACCATGGCGCGGTAAAGCGGGTCAAAGCTGGCGGGTTCCAGCGCCATCGCTTTTGAAAGCCGGGAGCCTTCCATCACACTGGTGCGGATGCGGGTCAGCACGCGGCGGGTCGCTGCTTTTTCTGACTGCGCGGCAATAGCCCCGAAGGTTTCTTCCACTGTCGAACCCGTGCCCAGCATGGTGGCAAGCTGACGGGTGATCAGTGCCAGTTCTTTCTGGCCAATGCGATCCTGCTGTTTCAAGAAGCTGAGCTGCCTCCCCCCCTTCTTTCTGGCCGCCGGGGAAAGTGCTGTCACAAAAAGGGCATTGGCCTTCAGGCGCTGGCGAGCATCCCGCTCACCATCAGCGGTGATAATCCCGCTTTTGGCCCTACCTTTCTCATCTAGCGCTTCATACTCATAGGCTTGCATTACAGCGCCTCTTTAATCTTTGAAACTCTCAGTACTTCCTGTGCCGTAGTCATGCCTGATGCCACCAGCTTGCGGCCACTGGCCCCCAAGGTATCCCGCGTCTGGAAGGCATGGGCTTCCATGGCCTGCTCGGACGCACCTTCCTGAATAAATCGGCGCAGCACCTCATCCACCCTGACAAATTCATAAATACCAATTCGACCGCTATAACCAGACCCATTACACGACGGACAACCTACAGATTCATAGAAAGTGGCCGGAGCCTCTGCCGAAATTTCCAGCTCTGCCCGCAGGGCAGCATCATCCGCCACCGGTTTTTTACAGGAGGAACATAATTTCCGCACCAGACGCTGCGCCAAAATGGCTTTTACGGTGGAAGAGAGAAGGAAGGATTCCACGCCCATATCACGCAAACGGGTGATGGCTGCCACTGCGCTGTTCGTGTGCACCGTGGAGAGCACCAGATGGCCCGTAAGGCTGGCCTGAATGGCCATTTCCGCCGTTTCCATATCGCGGATTTCGCCAACCATAACCACGTCTGGGTCTTGCCGCAAAATCGCCCTGAGGCCGCTCGCGAAGGTCATCCCGACCTTGCTGTTCACCTGTGTCTGGCTCACGCCCTCAAGGGCATATTCAACAGGATCTTCAACCGTCATAATATTGCGGGACTGATCATTTAAAAGCGAGAGGCCCGCATACAGCGTGGTGGTTTTACCAGAACCCGTGGGGCCAGTCACAAGGATGATGCCGTTCGGTTCAGTCAGCGCAGAGCGGAAGCCTTGGTGCACATCTTCCTGCATGCCCAGATCAGCGAGCGTGAGATGCGCCTGCGATGTATCCAGAAGCCGCAGCACGACGCGCTCACCGTGGCGCGTGGGCAGGGTGGAGACCCTCACATCAAACACTCTGTCACCAAGGGTGAGCGATATGCGCCCATCCTGTGGCAGGCGCTTTTCGGCAATATCCAGACGCGCCATCACCTTGACGCGAGAGACAATATAGGGCGCAAGCCGGGCCGACAGGCTGGCCACTTCATTCAGCACCCCATCAACCCGCAAGCGCACGGAAAGGTGATTTTCAAAGGGTTCCATATGCACGTCAGACGCGCGTGTTTTCACGGCCTCGGCGATAAGGCCGTTGATCAGGCGGATCACCGGCGCGTCATCATCATTCGCCAAAAGGTCCGCCGCCTTGGGCATGCTTTCAAGAGCGCTATCCAGACTTTCAACCGGCAAATCTTCCCCCAGCGCACTCGATAGCCCATCAGACGCATAAAGGCTGGAGAGATGATCATCAAAATCCTTGGCAGATTTTTCCTGCACATCCAAGGGCACACCCAGCACCCGCCGCACTTCTCTGAGCATGAGCGGGTTTGCGCCTGCCCTGGCGGCCACAACGGCTTTATCCGCCTGCAGCTCCAGAAGGGCAAAACCATGCTCCCTGGCAAAGCTATATTTCAGAACCGGTTGCATCTGTTCAGACATTTGGCCACCTATTCCGCCTTGTCACTCACCGGGGTGCCACCCATTACTTCCTGCACCAATTGATCCATGGCCATGGTGGGCTTAACGGCGGCCTGCTTGGCCTTCATATACTCATATTTACGGGTGGTGACAGCGTTCATGTCTTCACTATCCCGCAGGATGGTGGGCCGCAGAAAGATCATTAAATTGGTTTTGGAAACACTTTTCTTGTCTGACCGGAAAGCCCGACCAAGGATAGGAATATCACCAAGCAATGGCACCTTGTCCACAGACACACTTTCATCCTGCTGGATAAGACCACCGAGTACGACGATATCACCATCATTGACCCGAACCGTGGTTTCAATTTCGCGCTTGTTGGTAACAAGCTCTGTGAAGGCCGTACTCACCGGCCCCGCAATTGACGAGATTTCCTGACGGATCGCGAGGCGAATTTCATCGCCGTCATTAATTTGTGGCACCACTTCGAGCTGAACACCCACATTCTTGCGTTCAATCGTGCGGAAGGGGTTTGAGTTCGCGCTACCCAGCGCTTCGCCGGTAGAGATCGGGATTTCCTGACCGGAAAGGAAACGGGCAGGCTCATTATCCATGGTTACGATGGAAGGTGTGGAGAGAATATTGCTGCCACTATCCTGCGCCAAGGCATTCAAAACCACGCCGAAAATGGTGCCCCCGCTGGTTTCCCCGGCCGCCCCAAGGGCAAACCCGTTCAAGCCCAGAAGGGAGTCCACTGCTGTTGCTTTCAACAGATCATTCGTAGAGGTACCGCTATTATCGCCAGAGCTGTTATTATCCAGCTTCAAAGCCCCCGTTGCCGCCAATATGTTTGGCGCTGTGTTGGAATAATTGGCCACGGTGAAGGGAATATTGCTTTTGTCCCCGCCCGCCAGAATATATTGCAGGCCAAGCTCTTTCGCGGCCCCTTCAGAGACCTCCACCACAATCGCTTCCACCAGCACCTGCGCGCGCGGCACATCCAGCATACGGATAACACTGATAATTTTCTGCTGCATTTCAGCGGATGCGTTCACTAGAATGGCATTGGCCCCTGTGTACGCAGAAACAGTCACCTCACTATCGGCATTCACCGGCTTGCCCGCCTTATCCTTTTTGGTGATGGATTTTGTGATGGTCTCCAGTACAGGCAACAGTTTTTCCGCCGTTGCATGCTTCAGGTACACCACCTGCAACGCCCCACGGGAGGCATTGTTTTTATCCAGCTCCTTCAGGACCGGCAGGAAGGTGTTGATCACATCCGGGTGGCCCTTCAGAATCAGCGTATTACTGCTTTCAAGCGGGATGGCTGTTAGGCTCTGATGATCATTTTCTTCGAAACCCGGCTGGGAAGAAAGCTCTGCAGCAACATCTGCCATTTCGGTGGCAGACGTGTTTTCCATCACCATGGTGCGGATAATACTCTCATCCACATCCATGGTTTTCACCAGCTTGGCGATACGCGACAGATTATCCGCATAATCTGTTACAATAACAATGGGCATGCCTTTGCGGGCAAAGGTGCGGCCATTTTTAAATACAAAAGGTTTGGCCGCTGCCTGCACGGCAAGCGGATCAACATATTTCAGGGTAAACACCTGGGTGATAAGCTGATCACCCTTGCGCTCTTCATCCACAGGGCCAGCATCCTGTGCTGCCACATCATCAGGCACAATTTTATAGGCACCGCTTGTGGTGGGCACAATGGTGAGGCCGTTGACCCGAAGCGCGGAAAGAAAGGTCTGGAACACCCCTTCAGGTGATAACCTGGAACTGGAGACCACATTCACCTGCCCCCGAACTCGCGGGTCAATAATGAAAGTATAACCTGTGATAGCCGCCACATCATTAATGAAGGCACGCACATCAGCGTCGCGGTAGTTCAGCACCTGATCCTGAGCGATAACGGCAGGCCCGGAAAGAGGCGATAACAGCGCCGCACCCATCAAGGTAACGAGGCCAATTTTCCTGAATGTGGAAGGCAAAATCATCATGCGTATCTTCACTATTGTATCTTCACTGTTTTGGTGAGGTGTGCGCCGCGTCTTTCAAACTCTATTTGTACTTCTGAAACACCAGAGAATTCCTCTGGCAACTCATAAAGCCGCTCATAGGAGGTGAGAGGAGAGCCGTTCACAGCAGTAAGCACATCATTTTCCTCAAGTCCGAGGCTTTCAAGCGTGGCAGGGGTTTGCGCCCCGGTAATACGGAAACCAATAATCTGCTTCTGATCTTTAACCACTTCAACCTTCAGAGCTGCAATATCCTGCAACAAGCCGGATGATACCTTTTTAGGTCCGGGCACTGGGACGGCTTGCTTTAGCTGGCTTCGCTCTGCTTTAGGCCGCAGATAAACCGCCTCATGCCTGCCGCTTCTGATAATTTCCAGCCGGTCTTCATACACCGCTTTCAATTCAACTGCCGCAGAGAGCTTTTCACCCACATTCACCAGACGCTGGTCATCCCCTGCCAGCTTGATAATGGCGCTGCCCGCCCCATCGCCATGCGCACGCAGACCAAATACCTCTATTTTAAGCGAGCTTTCAGGCAGTTCTTCTGGCTGCTGGCGAACAGCGGACAAAACCGAGCGGTTAAAAGCATCAAACGATGTGAGAATGGTATAATCTGCCTGTGTTACAGCTGGTATTGCTGCCCTGGAAAAAACAGCAGATTGATTGCTTTTCTCTTCAGGCCCTATGGCCAAACGAGCAGCCCCATATGCCAGCCCCAAGACAAGAAACACTTCAAGACACACAATAGCAAGACGTACCCACCGGGGGTCCGCTCTTCTGCCTGGGCTGATTTTACCACCAGCCATTACGACCTGCATCTGGTTACTCAAAAACGTTCTTCCTGACATTTAGAGGGCCCGCCGGGCGAACGGTAAGCCCTCTATAGCTTTTTATCAATTAGAACTTGTATGTCAGCCCGACTGAGAAAGTGCGACCGAGATCATAGCTTTCTGTCACGATACCTTCCTGTGTGTATTTAATATCATCACCCAGAATGTTCTCAGCTTCCAGCTTCAATTCCAGTAGGCTCTCACCAACGGTGAATTCCTTGCTGTACACAAAATCAAGCATCAAAGGCGGTGTTTCATATTCATCATCGGCTTCAAACACACCAATGAATGACAGACGGCGACCCGTGTAGTTCAGCACGAAAGACAGGTTTTCACCCCGGTCATAATCACGCCAGCCAAACTGGGCATTCGCCAACCACCTGGACTGATTAAAGAATGGGCGAACGCTGTTTGTCACGCTACCAAGAGACGCAGCATCTGTGGTGGTTTCACCATCGATATAAGAACCATTGGCCTTGATAAACAGTTCACGTGTACCCAGCCAGTCCCAGCCGAACCAGTCCTGAACAGACAGAAGTTTTTCAACTTCAATTTCAACACCCTTCAATTCAGCTGATGTACCATTAACATAGGTACCCAAGCGGCCATCACCAAGAGCAAACACAGCCTGTTCAATCGGGTTTGTGAACTTCTTGTAGAAGGCACCAACCGTCAGGCTTTCCCCCGCAGCGAAATACCATTCGAAACGCGCATCATAGTTATCAATCTCGGCAATACGCAGTTCCGGGTTCCCCTGGAAGGTAATGTTCCGCTCGTCATCAATAAAGCGAGCTGTGGAAAGCTCACGGGAGTCAGGGCGGTTCAGTGTCTGGCTGAACGCCAACCGAACTTGCATATTATCGATGATTTCATAGGTCAGCGTTGCAGAAGGCAACCAAAATTCCCCTGTTTGCGTTACTGTCAGAGGGGTCAGTTCAATACGGTCAGCGGTGTTGATCACCTGATCGCTCTTTTCGTAGCGCATACCGAAAGCAAAACGCAGCTTTTCAGAAATCTCAACATCAGCACCCAAATAGGCCTGAATATTCTCAAATGTGGCAGAGTAGAAGTCTGACGCATCGAAAATTTCTGTCAGCTCAATCTGGCCAGGGCCAATGTTGGCTGGGCCAAAGATGATTTCGGGAGCCAGAGCGCGCAGGTCTGTCGTCACACCTGCCGGGAAATCGAAGTTGTAGCGTACAAGGCCGAAACTTCTGTCTTTATCCAGATAGGTAAAACCACCAAGAATATCGACAGCCTTATCTGCCACATACATAGCCTGTGTGAAATCAAACCCAAATTCCTTGGTTTCCTCATCCAGCGCGTTATAGCTGGTGGTGTTACCATCAGTACGGGCCAGAATCAGGTCTGTATCCAGATTTGGGTTATACTCATACACTGTGTTGCGGCGCAGTGGCACATCGCGGTCTGCACGGGAAATATTGGCACGCCATGTCAGCTCTGTGTCCTGGAATGTGTCACTATCCCCAAACAGAGAGAAGATATGATCACCATCAATCTGGTTAGTCCACACCTGGCTTTCAATCCAGTCGATGAAAGAACGGGTACGAAGCGCATCTTCCTGCGCGAATTGCCCTTTTT
>JBNKGK010000039.1:0-15289 GCA_050289785.1 Kordiimonas sp. | reverse complement strand
TAGTCGGTAACACGTATGCATCTATACCTGAAAATGGGAATAAGGTCTCCAAGCTTCAGGGCAACACTGGCCGGAGGGGCTTCCCGATTAATTCCAATATAGATACCCAGAGCAAGCTGCCGCGGATCTTTAACTGGCTCATTAAGGTCTTGTGCCATCAAGACGCCAGCCTGACACACAACAATAACAAATGCGTATAACGATTTAATAATGCTTTTCATAAACAATCTGTACGTCACGACCCTTCTTTATTCAAGAACATCTACGGGCCATATGCAAGCTTGAAGAGTATTTACATAAAAAACGGAACCACATTTCGGGGGAGAAGGTGGTTCCGTTTTTGACACAGTCAGATCAAGGGAGCTATTAGGCTGTATCAACGCATACAGAATAGGTCCCTAGATATTAAAAATGCGTAAACAGGATGGAAAAATACACCTATTTATAGAAAAAACTTTGTTTTGCGCTTTTCTTGAGCATAGGCCCTATGTATCCTTCATTTTCAGGGCCGCAATAAAGGCTGTATGAGGAATTTCAACCTTCCCATACATCCGCATTTTAGCCTTCCCTTTTTTCTGCTTTTCCAGAAGCTTTTTCTTCCGCGTAACGTCACCACCGTAACATTTGGCGGTCACATCCTTCCGCATAGCAGAAATGGTTTCACGGGCAATCACCTTGCCGCCAATAGCCGCCTGAATAGGAATTTTAAAGAGCTGACGAGGAATCAAATCTTTCAACCTGTCACACAGAGCCCGGCCACGGCCGTCGGCCTGACTGCGGTGCACCAGCATGGATAATGCATCCACAGGCTCGGCATTTACCAGAATAGACATTTTCACCAGATCTGATTCTTCATAACCAGCCATGTCATAATCAAAGCTGGCGTACCCACGGCTCACTGATTTCAACCGGTCATAAAAATCATAAACCACCTCGTTAAGGGGCAACTTATATTTTACCATGGCACGCGTACCTGCATAGGTCAGGTCCTCCTGAACACCGCGCTTGTCTTCACACAGCTTTAATACAGCTCCCAGGTGCTCATCTGGCACAAGGATGGTCGCGTTTATCCAGGGTTCTTCAATATAATCAACCTTCACGACATCAGGCATGTCAGCAGGGTTATGCAGTTCCAGAAGATCACCATTTGTCAGGTAAATTTTATAAATCACACTGGGGCTCGTGGTAATCAACTCGAGATCAAACTCCCTCAGCAAGCGTTCCTGAATAATCTCAAGGTGCAACATACCAAGGAAACCACAGCGGAAACCAAAACCCAGAGCGGCGGAACTTTCCGGCTCAAACTCAAAGCTGGCATCATTCAGACGCAGTTTCTGCAGAGCTTCCCGAAGGCGCTCAAATTCAGCACTATCCGCGGGGAAAAGGCCGCAAAACACAACAGACCGGCTTGGCTTAAAGCCTGGCAGTGCCTGGGCACATGGCTTTTTCGCATCCGTGATCGTATCGCCCACATGGGTATCCGCCACCTCTTTAATAGAGGCCGTAATAAAACCCACTTCGCCGGGCCCAAGTTCAGGTACCATAACACCTTTCGGTGTAAACACACCCACACGTTCAATCTGATGCTCGGTTTTCGCGGCCATCATCTTAACGGTTTGGCCCTTCTTGATTTTACCATCAATCACTCGCACCAAAACCATAACGCCGAGATAAGCATCATACCAGCTATCCACCAGCATAGCTTTGAGAGGGGCATCCGGGTCACCCTCTGGGGCAGGCAGCCTCTCAACAATTGCTTCCAAAACCTCTGAAATGCCAATACCAGACTTGGCAGAACATTCCACAGCTTCCGACGCATCAAGGCCGATGACATCCTCAATCTGCGTGCGCACCTTCTCTGGCTCTGCCGCAGGCAAATCAATTTTGTTCAGAACCGGCACAATATCATGATTGTTTTCAATAGCCTGATACACGTTGGCAAGTGTCTGCGCTTCCACACCCTGACTGGCATCCACGACCAATAGAGAGCCCTCACAAGCCGCCAGACAGCGGCTTACCTCATAGGCAAAATCCACGTGACCCGGTGTATCCATCAAGTTAAGCGTGTAATGCTCACCATTTTGTGCCTTGTATTCCAGCCGCACGGTTTGAGCCTTGATGGTGATACCGCGCTCACGCTCAATATCCATCGAATCCAGAACCTGGGCTTTCATTTCCCTGTCTGTCAGAGCGCCCGTGTTTTGGATGAGGCGGTCAGCCAGGGTGGATTTGCCATGGTCAATATGCGCAATGATTGAAAAGTTGCGGATGTTCTTTTGTGCGGTCATAGCCGTATTCAATACTCGTCAAGGCAGCCGTGCCATAGGGCATCATATGCTGTATATTTTCAAAGAATGTGGAAATTTGCCTCTGGTTAAAAAGGCAGAACCCGATCTGGTGGACGATGTTTATCCATAAAGGTGCGAATATTAATCAACACCTTTTCCCCCATGGCCATCCGCCCTTCAATGGTGGCAGACCCCATATGCGGCACCAGCACTACGTTATCCAGCTCCAGAAGCTTGGGGTTAATGGTTGGCTCCTGCTCGAAAACATCAAGCCCGGCACCTGCGATGCGCCCGACTTCAATAAGATCAGCCAGAGATTCCTCATCAATAATTTCGCCGCGGGCCGTGTTAATAATGATGGCATTTGGTTGCAGCTTTTTCAGGCGGTCACGATTAAGAAGGCGGTAAGTCTCTTCCGTTAGCGGACAGTTGACTGAAACAAAATCCATACGGGTCAGCATCTGGTCCAGATCATCCCAATAGGTTGCTTCAAGTTCTCCCTCCACCTGTTCAGGCAGGCGGTGGCGATTATGATAATGCACAGAAATGTTAAAGGCCCGGGCACGGCGGGCAATAGCGCGGCCAATGCGCCCCATGCCAATAATACCCAGTCTTTTACCTTGAATCCGGTGCCCCATCAGAAAAGTGGGGGTCCAGCCTGTCCACTCCCCAGCACGCAGAATTTTCTCACCTTCAAACAAACGGCGCGGTACAGACAGGAGAAGGGCCATCGCAAGGTCTGCTGTATCCTCTGTCAGCACCCCTGGGGTGTTCGTGACAGTGATTCCTTTTTCCTGTGCTGCAGCCAAATCAATATGATCCACCCCGGCCCCGAAATTAGCAATCAGTTTCAGGTTTTCTCCAGCCACGGCAATAACATCCGCGGTAATATCGTCTGTCACTGTTGGCACCAGCACATCGGCCACCGCTACGGCTTCTTTAAGCTGATCTTCGGTAAGTGGCTTGTCTGCAAGGTTCAACGTTACATCAAACAGCTCTGCCATGCGTGTTTCAATGTTATCTGGCACTTTACGGGTAACAATTACCTTGGGCCGATTTCGCTTTCTTGTTTGACTCATGAGGTAAAATAACCTTTTCTGACATGCACAGGGCTGCACAGTTAAAACTTCTGGACTCTAGTACCAGAAGGTAGCCGCCGGATCAAATGGAAGCGATAAGGACCAAGGTATGATAGCACGGTTTTTGGCTTTTTTTGTTGCTATTTTGATAGGGACACACACTATTCAGGCTGAAATAGAAGTGGGGTCCAGCGGTTTGCCAATCCCCCGTTTTGTTTCACTCGCAGCGACACAAGCCTATATGCGCACCGGCCCCGGTCGCCAATATCCTATTGATTGGGTCTATTCCCGTCGCGGCCTGCCCTTGGAAGTGGTAGATGAAGATGGCCCCTGGCGGCAGGTTCGCGATGAAAGCGGCATCACGGGATGGATGCACGTTTCCCTGCTTTCAGGCCGTCGCACAGCCCTCATTACAGGCAAACTGCGCAAGCTCTACCGTGAAGCAACGGCTGCCGCGCCCGTGCGCCTAACCGCTGACCCCGGTGTCATCGGCGAAATAGTGTCCTGTGAAAATATTTGGTGTGAACTAGAAATAGACGGCACATCCGCCTGGATAGAACGCCGCCATCTTTGGGGTATTTATGCAAATGAGGTGATTGACTAGGCTGCACCGATCCAGGGCACAGCCCAGCAAAAATTAATCTCCGGTCAGGATACGATCCACAAGCTGTTTCACAGATGGAATAAAGCCATTGGAATAGAAGGGGTCTGTGCCAAAACGGAAGGCATTATGCCCGGCAAACAACAGGTTTTGGTCCACACAGCCATCATGCGCCACATCATCCAGCGTTTTCTGAATACAGAAGCTGCGAGGGTCCGCAAGTCGACCTGTTGAGAATTTCTCGTTAGATGTGGCCCATGATGAAAAGCGACAATGGCTCAAGCAACCCACACAACCCGTCTGGTCCTTACGGATCTGGGCACATGAAGCCGGGGTTTCAAACACCAGTGTCTCGTCTGGTGTTTTCATCGCCTTTTCATACCCGGCTTCGATCCACTTATGAGCTTGCTCATAATCTTCGCTGCGCACAAAATAACGCTTCCGATCAACGGTCAGTTCTGTGTTG
Organism: Kordiimonas sp.; assembly: GCA_050289785.1. GTDB lineage: Bacteria > Pseudomonadota > Alphaproteobacteria > Sphingomonadales > Kordiimonadaceae > Kordiimonas. The sequence continues at coordinate 10,855 of JBNKGK010000039.1, read as the reverse complement.
AACTCTTCGTCTTGCGCGGTTCTAAAATCGATCTGACGGTCAAAACGCGCCAGCAAGTCTTTCAGGAAACTATTTTTCACAGCACTGGAGAAAAAACCGGTTGGGCTGAAATTCTGCAGCAGCACATCACCCGGTTTGAGGCTGAGAAGCTTTTCTTTCCAAGTATCAGAAATCGGGCTTTCCTTGGTCAAGAGAGGACGCGTCCCAAACTGGAACATCACAGGCCCCAGTTCTTTATTATCGATCCAGTCTTTCCATTCTTTCAGGTCCCATACACCACCCGCCATGATGATTGGCACATGATCGAGGCCAAGCTTGCGCATAATATCGCGCAGCTCTTTCACCCTTGGGTATGGGTCACCTGGCTTGGTCGGGTCTTCCGCATTCGACAGGCCATTATGCCCCCCGGCCAGCCATGGGTCTTCATAAACCACACCGCCTAAAAGGTCTGAAACATTTTTATAGGCGCGGCGCCACAGCGCATTAAAGGCCCGACCAGAAGAAACGATCGGATAATAATGCACACCATATTTCTGTGCGATATCACACAGTTTGTAAGGCATGCCGGCACCACAAGTAATGCCATGAACTAGGTCTTTGGTTTTCTCGAGTACACCGTGCAAAATCCGCTGTGCCCCGCCCAGTTCCCAAAGCATATTGATATTGATAAAGCCTTCACCGCGAGAAAGTTCCCATGCTTTTCTCACCTGATCAATGGTCCCCTTAACAGAGAAATCCACCATTTCATCATGGCGTTCACGACGCGTGCGGCCCAGATAGTCATGAGGAACAACGTTACCGTGCGCATCATACTGATCAGCAATAACAGCCGAAATCGTGCCAATACCGCCCGCACCAGCCCAGGGGCCAGAACTTGCACCAGCAGACACGGCAACACCCTTACCGCCTTCCACAAGAGGCAGAATCTCTTTGCCTGCCACTTTAATAGAATTCAGCGAAAAACTCATTCATCTCTCCTCACCCCCTATTCTACACCATATATATGAAGATAGGGTAAAACCGGCGCAAGCATATCATACGCCGGTTTCTTTTCAATATGGCCACCATCAGGCGGCCATATTTATAGTCATTAGTCCCGTTTTTTACCGCCTGGTGCCGACTTAGGTGGGCGGGCATCTTCGATTTCTTCGCCAGTTTCCTGGTCAACAACACGCATGGAAAGGCGTACTTTCCCGCGGCCATCAATTTCCAGACACTTAACAAAGACTTCGTCGCCTTCCTTCACCACGTCGGTCACTTTTTCTACGCGCTCTTCAACAAGCTCGGAGATGTGAACGAGGCCATCGCGGGAACCCATGAAGTTAACGAAAGCACCGAAGTCCATAATGCGAACGACTTTACCTTTGTAAATAACGCCCACTTCAGGTTCAGCAACAATCCCGATGATCCAGTTTTTGGCTGCTTCAATTTCAGAAGCCACGCTGGAAGAAACCTTGATTGTACCATCATCTTCGATGTTCACTTTGGCACCAGTTGTTTCCACGATCTCGCGGATAACCTTACCGCCGGTCCCAATCACTTCACGGATTTTATCAACCGGAATCTTCATGGTTTCGATGCGTGGTGCATGCTCGGAAAGCTCAGTACGCGCACCTGTCAGAGCCTTGTTCATCTCTGCCAGAATATAGGCACGGCCACCGCTTGCCTGATCAAGAGCCACCTGCATGATTTCCTGTGTGATACCAGTGATTTTGATATCCATCTGCAGAGCGGTCACACCTTTTTCAGTACCAGCCACTTTAAAGTCCATGTCACCAAGGTGATCCTCATCACCCAGGATATCAGAAAGAACAGCAAACTCGTCGCCTTCCTTGATAAGACCCATGGCAATACCGGAAACCGGACGGCTGATTGGCACACCCGCATCCATCATGGAAAGGGAAGCACCACACACTGTCGCCATGGAAGAAGAACCATTTGATTCTGTAATCTCAGACACCAAACGAATGGTGTAAGGGAATTCTTCCTTGGTAGGCAAAACAGCATTAACAGCACGCCATGCCAGCTTACCATGACCAATTTCCCGGCGGCCGGTGAAACCAACCCGCCCACATTCACCAACAGAGAATGGTGGGAAGTTATAGTGCAGCATAAAGCCAGAGCGGTAGCTGCCCTCAAGGCTATCAATGATTTGCTCATCTTCACCTGTGCCCAGTGTCGCAACAACCAGACCCTGGGTTTCACCCCGTGTGAACAAAGCAGAGCCGTGTGTGCGTGGCAGAACACCAGCTTCAGACACGATCTGGCGCACATCAGCCAGACCCCGGCCATCAATACGCTTGCTGGTTTTCAGGATATTGCCGCGAACAATGCTGCTTTCCAGCTTCTTGGTCAGGTCACCAACCATTTGCTCGGTAAAGGCTTCATTTTCTTCGAGAAGAGGGGCAACAGCTTCTGCAATCGCCGCTTTCACTTCGCTGATTTTCGCAACACGATCCTGCTTGGCCGTGATAGCATAAGCATCATTCAGACCAGCTTCACCTGCTTCAGCAATTTTCGCCTTCAGGGCAGATGTATCAAGTGGCTCTGGCAGTTCCCAAGGCTCTTTCGCCGCAGCTTCAGCCAGCTCGATGATGGCATCAATCACTTTTTGCTGTGCTTCATGACCAAACATCACGGCACCCAGCATCACATCTTCTGGCAGTTCTTTCGCTTCAGATTCCACCATCAGAACCGCATCACGTGTGCCGGAAACAACAAGCTCAAGCTCGCTTTCCTTCACTTCTTCCAGTGTTGGGTTCAGGATATATTCGCCGTCTTTATAACCAACTTTGGCACCACCGATCGGGCCAAGGAAAGGCAAACCAGACAGGCAAAGCGCTGCAGACGCACCGATCATGGCAACGATATCGGAATCGTTTTCCAGGTCATGGCTCAGTACAGTACAGATAACCTGTACTTCGTTTTTGAATCCATCCGGAAACAGAGGACGGATCGGGCGGTCAATCAGGCGACTCACCAGTGTTTCTTTTTCACTGGGGCGACCTTCACGCTTGAAGAAGCCACCAGGAATTTTACCGGCAGCATAATATTTTTCAGTGTAGTTCACTGTAAGTGGGAAAAAATCCTGTCCGGGTTTAACGGACCTGGAACCCACAACTGTACATAAAACTGTTGTATCACCGTATGACGCCATAACAGCACCACTGGCTTGTCTTGCAACATGGCCGGTTTCTAAAACCAGGGTACGGCCACCCCATTCAATTTCTTTGCGATGTATATCAAACATTTTCTAACCTTTCAGCGGCATCCCGGGTATCGCACTTTCCACTGCCGGGAAGCCTCGGTAAATCCCCCTGGATTTACCCCGCTTTATATATGTCCCAGGCCTTCCGGATTAAAAGCCAGGGTATTTGCTCTTATGTGCTGATGGGCCAAAAATCAGACAGCCCAAAAGCAGGAGGGCCGGTTATATAACCGGCCCTAATCTGATTAAATTATTTCCGGAGACCCAAGCGGCCAATCAAAGCTGTGTAACGAGCTTCGTCTTTGCTTTTCAGGTAGTCGAGAAGTTTACGACGCTGGTTTACCATTTTAATGAGACCACGACGGGAATGGTGATCCTTTTTGTGATCTTTAAAATGTTCTGTCAGCGTTAAAATGCGGGAAGACAGAATGGCAACCTGAACCTCTGGGGAACCTGTATCGCCTTCTTTTACCGCATACTCATTAATCAGTTCTTGTTTGCGTTCAGCAGTGATCGACATCGATCTTCTCCTAAAAATAGTTACATATTGAAGACCCGCAGAGGACGCACCGCAAAATCAGACCTTCCGATTTTATCGGCCTGTGCAATGGCAACCGGTATATCACCTGCCAAAAGCACAATGGTGCCCTGCTTGGCCGCCGCCATGCTGATGCCCCTTCCCTGTTTAATCAGGGCTGCATCGGTTCCGTTAATGGCGAACGCCGGGATGTCGTCCAGCGCTGTCGTTATCGGAAGCACATAGCTCGCAGCGGGCGCACTATGGCCTAACTCCTCCAGCTTTTCCAGTGAAATCGCCTGTTTTTCCCCAAACGGCCCCACACGTAAACGCCTTAACATACTGACATGCCCATAGGTGCCAAGAGCCAGTGCCATATCCCGGGCAAGGGAGCGCACATATGTGCCTTTGCCACATTCCACATGAAACGTCACTTCCCGGTTAGCCAGATCAAAAAATGTGGCCTTAAGGCCATGAATTTGAACAGTTTTTGCGGAGAGAACCACCTCTTCGCCGCTTCTGGCCAGTTTGTAGGCCCGTTTACCATCCACTTTTACAGCACTATAGGCAGGCGGCACCTGCTCAATATCACCTGTAAACTGTGGCAATATGGCCGTGATCTCCGCCTCATCAGGAATACGGCCCCCGCTGTTGGTAATGGCACCTTCCAGATCATCAGAATCGGTGGACTCGCCGAATCGTATAGTAAACGCATACTCTTTTGAGGCATCCACGATATAAGGCATGGTTTTGGTGGCTTCACCAAGGCCAATGGGCAGTATGCCACTGGCAAGCGGGTCTAGTGTGCCGCCATGGCCAACCTTTTGCGCTTTTGTAGCCTGCTTGACCACATTCACTGCTTTTGCGCTTGAAAGCCCCAGAGGTTTATCGATAACCAGCCAGCCATCGACTTTATCGCCCTTACGCCTGCGGGCCATCTCTATTCCTCTTCTTGATGCAAATCCCGCTGAACGCGAGGGTCTCTTAGCAGTGCTTCAATATGGCTGGCCTCATCGAAGCTGCCATCCAACGTGAATTTGAGGCGCGGCATATATTTCATACGCACAACCCGGCTCATCTGGCCGCGAATGAAAGCTGAATTTTTATTGAGGGCTTTCACTACAACAGCTTCAGGGTCACCGCCCAGAGGCATCACAAACACAGTCGCATTTCTAAGATCAGGGCTAATCCGCACCTCTGAAACAGTGACAGATGCTTTCTCAAGATCAGGGTCTTGCACATCACCCCGGGCCAGAATGGCGGAAATGGCATGACGCACATTTTCCCCCACCCGCAGCAAACGCAAGCTCGGGCTGCCAGCCTTATTATGACGTGAACCGGCCATGATTAATCCTTACAGATGACTCTGGAGCATCGAACGGTGCTATAGCTTCCGCTCGATTTCCTCCAGTTCATAAACCTCCAGAACATCGCCTGATTTGAAATCGTGATAGTTTTCAAAGGTCAGACCACATTCCTGGCCAGAGCGAACCTCTTTCACATCGTCCTTGAAGCGACGCAGGTTATCAATGGCGCCCTCATAAATGATGACATCATCACGGAGAATACGAGCCTTACAGTCACGGCGGATAGAGCCTTCGATAACGAAACAGCCTGCCGCTTTGCCAGCTTTACCAGCCGTGAAGACATCGCGAATTTCAGCCTGACCAATCACATTCTCTTTGAATTCTGGGCCAAGCTCACCAGCCATAGCCGCTTTTACTTCATCGATCAGATCGTAGATCACTGAATAATATTTGATGGTGATACCTTCAGCTTCCGCTGCTTCCCGTGCCTGCTTGTTAGGACGCACGTTAAAGCCCATGACAAGCGCATTAGAGGCCTTGGCAAGGGTAATATCTGTTTCGGTAATACCGCCAACAGCGCTATGGATAACACGGCACTGAATTTCATCATTACCAGCTTTTTCAAGCGCCTGGGTGATCGCCTCGGCAGACCCCTGCACATCCGCTTTCACCACCACATCAAACTGCATCAAACCTTCATTCTCTTTCATCTGAGTGAAGATTGATTCGAGTGTTTTTGGCGCGCTTGCAGCAGCCTGACGCTTCTTACGCTGCAGATCCTGACGGTAACTGGTGATCTCACGGGCGCGGGCTTCACTGTCGACAACAGAAAAATCATCACCAGCGCCTGGCGTACCATTACCGCCCAGCACTTCCACAGGCTGGCTTGGGCCAGCTTCAGATACCTGCTGGCCCTGATCATTTACCAGCGCACGCACGCGGCCCCACTCAGCCCCGGCAACAAAAATGTCACCCACTTTCAGGGTACCGCGCTGCACAAGCACAGTCGCTACAGGGCCACGGCCTTTATCCAACTTGGCTTCAACCACAACACCCTCTGCTGTTCTGTCAGGGTTCGCTTTCAGCTCAAGAATTTCAGCCTGAAGGGTAATGGCCTCTTTCAGCTTATCAAGACCCAACCCTGTAAGTGCAGAGACTTCGACTTCCTGGGTGTCACCAGAGAAAGTTTCAAGCACCACTTCATGCTGCAGCAGTTCGTTGCGCACGCGGTCAGGGTTAGCGCCTTCTTTATCCATCTTGTTGATCGCCACAATCATCGGCACACCCGCCGCCTTGGAGTGGTTGATCGCTTCAATAGTTTGCGGCATCACGCCATCATCTGCGGCAACAACAAGTACCACAATATCTGTCACACTGGCACCCCGTGCCCGCATTTCAGTGAAAGCTGCGTGACCTGGCGTATCAAGGAAAGTGATTTTCTCATCACCCACATTAACCTGATAAGCGCCAATATGCTGGGTAATACCGCCCGCTTCACCAGACACAACATTCGCTTTGCGAAGGGCATCGAGAAGCGATGTTTTACCATGGTCAACATGGCCCATAACTGTAACGATCGGGGCACGCGCCTGCAAATCCGCTTCCACATCATCATCACCAATGAGGCCGATTTCCACATCAGCCGCGCTGACACGTTTCGGTGTATGGCCAAATTCCTGAACAATAAGTTCTGCTGTATCCTGATCCAGGCTCTGGTTGATGGTTGCCATCACCCCCATACCCATCAGAATTTTGATCACCGCCGTAGCTTTTTCCGCCATACGGTTAGCCAGTTCCTGAACTGTAATCGCTTCTGGAATGGTGATTTCTTTTGGCTGCTTGGGCTGGGAAGCTGAACTATCATGATGACCGCGCTTCTTCGCCTGAGCCCGCTTATAGGCTGCAAGCGAACGCTGCCTTGCCTCATCCCCCTCAAGAGCACGCGTAATGGTCAAGCGACCGGCTTTGCGCCTGTCGTCGCCACGGCCTCTTGTTGCCTTACCAGCACGGTTGTCTTCTGCGCCGCCCTTACGGTCTTTACCCCGGCGAGGCTTGCCTTTGCGATCATCGTCGCCACTGCTCTCAGGCGTTGCTGCCTTGCGCGCCTCATTGGCTTTCTTCAGCTGAACAGCTCGCGCTTCCAGTTCTGCTTTCTTTTTCGCTTCTGTTTCCGCCTTCTCACGGGCCTGGCGATCATCTTCAGCCTTTTTCTCAGCTTCTGCTTCAGCTCTCTTCTGTGCTGTCATTGCCGCTTTTCGCTTGGCATCCTCTTCAGCACGCTTACGAGCCTCGGCTTCTTCATCCTGAGCAGCCTGTGCCTGTGCCGCTTGCTCAGCAGCTTCACGCTTCTTGCGTTCGGCTTCTTCCTTGGCCCGCTCACGGGCCTCTTCTTCAGCACGGCGCTTGCTATCCTCCAGCGCTTTCAGCCTGGTTTCCTGCTCATCATTAGTCAGCCTTTTAGGGCCACCCTGTCCAGCTTTCTTCGGTGTATAAACCTTTTGCTGCCTAGGCGTTTTTGTCTCCATAGGCACATCCGGACCCGGTGTACCCTTGGCAAGTACCCGCTTCTTCTTTCGCTCCACAACCACAGCCTTGCTACGCCCATGGCTGAAGTTTTGACGAACCTGGCCGGTTTCAACACCTTTGCTGACACCAAGTGTGGTGCGTCCAGACAGTGTGAGTTTCTTTTCGTCAGTCATATTAACCTTCATTCCCTTGTGCTTCACAAGTCAGCGGCATCATAATACCGCGCATACCCAACAATCGGCTGATATCAGCCTTTAATTTTTCCATGCCACCACTTTGCAGTAATAACACATGAACGACATTTTCCCGGCCCAGAGCCTTTGAAAGCTCTTCCCGGTCAAACAAGCTGGCAACAGGCACATTTGCGCCCACCATGCTCTTAACTTTTTTTCGCCCATCATCAGCGCCGTCACTGGCAGCCAGTATGAAAGCGATATCAGGCCTTTTTTTTGCTGCCAAGGCTGACTTGATTTTATCAAACCCTGTCAGCACATGGCCTGCCCTGTTTTCCAGCCCCAATCGATCCAAACAACGCCGAGCAAGAAGCCTGTCTATCTGCTCAGCAAGATCGGCTGGCACCGCCTGCCGCTGCACGCCCGTCTTTAATGACCGGCTTACAGCCTTAACAAATTGCCCGCTTTCTAAGGCGGACCGGATCAAGGCTCCATCGGCTGTCACCCATAGGCCTCTTCCCGGCAGTCGGGCCGCCACATCCGGCACTAAAACGCCTTCCGGGCCCATCACCATCCGAACCAGCTTTTCCTCTGGTTCGGACACCATCTTTAATATGCACCGCCTTTCGCGCACTATCTGCTCTCTTTCGTCCAACCGGGCAGACATTGTGATGCACTCAGGCGATTAAGCCTGCTCCTCTTCCACTACTTCAACCGCAGCTTCCACTTCGGCTTCAACAGCTTCTTCCGAGCCTTCTTCTTCAGTCTCTTCTGTCTGGCCGCCAAAAGCCTCTTCAGCGGAAACCCAGCCCAGAGCAACCCGAGCAGACATGATCATGTCACTCGCATCGCTCTCGGCGAGAGAGAAGCCTTTCAGAATACCATCTTCCTTGCTTGTCAGCTCGTCCGCGGCGCAGCCTGCGAAATCTTCAAGGGTTTTAATCTCTGCTTCACCCAATGCTACCAGCATCTGTGGTGTCAGGCCTTCAACGTCGGCCAAATCATCTTCTACACCCAGCTCAATACGCTTTTCATCAGCAGCGCGGGCTTCGGCTTCAAGGAAATCACGGGCACGGCGCTGCAGTTCTTCCACCAGGCCTTCATCAAAGCCTTCCACTGTCAGCAGTTCTTCTGGCTCAACATAACCGATTTCTTCCACTTCAGTGAAGCCTTCAGCCACCAGAAGGTGAGCGAGTGTATCGTCCACATCCAGCGCTTCAATAAAGCGCCGGCTTTGTGCCATAAATTCTTCCTGACGGCGCTCTGATTCTTCAGCTTCCGTCATGATATCAATGGTCCAGCCGGTCAGCTGTGACGCCAGACGCACGTTCTGGCCGCGACGACCAATGGCCAGAGAAAGCTGCTCATCAGGCACAACCACCTCAACACGAGAGCGCTCTTCATCCAGAACCACCTTGGAAACTTCAGCAGGCTGTAGCGCGTTCACAATGAAAGATGCCACATCATCAGACCATGGGATAATATCAATCTTCTCGCCTTGCAGCTCATTCACAACAGCCTGAACCCGGCTACCGCGCATCCCCACACAAGCCCCAACCGGATCAATAGACCCATCGTTGGAAATAACAGCAATTTTCGCACGAGACCCCGGATCACGGGCAACAGAGCGAATCTCGATAATGCCATCATAAATTTCAGGCACTTCCTGAGCAAACAGGGCCGCCATAAATTCTGGCTTGGTACGAGACATGAAAATCTGTGGGCCACGGTTTTCACGGCGCACTTCATAGATAAAGCCGCGAATACGTTCGTTCTGGCGGATATGTTCACGCGGGATCACCTGATCACGGCGCATAATTGCTTCTGCCTGACCCAAATCCACAATCACGTTGCCATACTCAACACGCTTCACAATGCCGGTGATAATTTCACCAACACGGTCTTTATATTCTTCATACTGGCGCTGACGCTCGGCATCACGCACCTTCTGCACAATCACCTGCTTGGCTGTCTGGGCGGCAACCCGGCCAAAATCCATCGGTGGCAGGCTTGACGCCAGATAATCGCCAATTTCCGCATCGGCCTTATCGCGGCGCGCATCAGCAAGGCTGATCTGCACAGCAGGCTCTTCCACTTCTTCCACCACTTCAAGCACACGGAACAAACGGATATCACCGGTGTTTTTGTCAATCTGCGCCCGAATTTCATTCTCTGCACCATAGCGGGAACGGGCCGCCTTTTGAATGGCCTCTTCCATCGCTTCGAGAACAATATCTTTATCGATTGCTTTTTCCCGGGCTACCAGGTCTGCAATCTGCAGCAGTTCCAGCCTATTTGCACTGACAGCAGGTGCCATTACATTCACTCCATTGCTTTTGTGGGCAGCAGACACCAAAACAGTGCCCTATCCGCCAACCAAAAACCTTATGATTCCGATGCTGTGCCTGCGCTTTCCTGCGCTTTTTTCTGCACGGCAGCCAGAAGCTCATCCGTTAAAACAAGTTTTGCCTTGGATATACTCGCATAGTCCAAAACAGTCTCACCTTCATCTGTGTCAAGCGTCAGTACGTTATCCTCGAAAGATAGCATCCGCCCCCTGAACCTGCGGCGGCCATCAATCTGCATGTCCAGCTCAACTTTAATTTCAAAGCCTACCCAGCGGGCAAAATCCTTGGGACGTGTCAGTGGACGATCAACCCCAGGCGAACTTACCTCAAGCAGATACTCACCAGGAAGCGGGTCTTCCACATCAAGAAGGAGCGATAGCTCACGCGACAGGCGGGCACAATCATCAACACCCATTGTGCCATCTGGCCTCTCGGCCATAATCTGCAACGTGGGTTTTCTGCCTCCACCGTAAGTCACACGCACCAGCTCAAAACCCAGCGCCTGAACCGTAGGCTCAATAAGAGCAGAAATATTTTTAGCCGGTTCGCTCAACCAAATCGTCCTTTCCGCAATGCGGACACATACCAAGGCCTAACACAGGCCTGAAAACTTCTCTGGATGTGTGCTATCGCAACAGTGGGCCAAAAGCCCACTCCCGGAATAAACACCAATACTCTAGGAGAAGTTGGCCCTATATAGCGCTAACGCTGAAAAGGGGCAAGAAAGAAATAAAGGCATAGCCAAATGCTGGATTCAAGCGACAGCGTTAAACGCC